>JAHFDC010000063.1 GCA_023249205.1 Candidatus Methylomirabilota bacterium | reverse complement strand
CTTCACCAGCCGGGTGCCGTGGTGCTGGGGGATGAGGTCCACGATGGCCGGCGGGAGGCGGTGCTCCAGGGCCATCGCGATCCCCTCCTTCACGTGCGAAGTGATGATGAGGCTCGACATGCGGGGGTTCAGCTCATTGTGGCGGGCGACCGCCTCGGGCTGGTTCTCGATGAAGTAGGCCGGCTTCTTGATTTTCCCCACGTCGTGGTAGAGCGCCCCCACCCGGCACAGGAGGGAGTTGGCCCCGATCGCCTCGGCCGCCGCCTCGGCGAGGGTTCCGACCATGACGCTGTGGTGGTAGGTGCCTGGGGCGGTCATGATCAGTTGCCGCAGGAGCGGGTTGGTCATGTTCGACAGTTCCAGCAGCCGGAGGTCCGTGGCGGTCTCGAAGAGGCGCTCCAGCGCCGGCAGCAGGGCGGAGGCGATCACGGCGGTCAGGACCCCGTTCGCCAGCCCCGCCAGGACCTCGGCCGGCAGTTGCGAGAAGCTCCCCTCCAGGAAGGCGAAGGCCACCAGGCTGTACGCGCTCGCCACGCTCACCCAGCAGCCGGCCTTGAAGAAGGTGCTCCGGTCCTGGACCGGGGGGATGGCGAAGACCCCCACGAGCCCGCCCACCAGGGCGAAGAGGAAGAACTTCATGCTCATGCCCACCATGAGGGTAGAGAGCACGCTGATGGCGAGCGACCCGGCGAAGGCGACCCGGGCATTGAAGAGGACGGCCAGCAACACCGCACCGACCGCCACGGGCAGGCCATACTCCAGGGAGACGCGCGGCACCGCCGGGAAATGGGTCGCCAGGGCCCGCGCGAGGATGGCGGCTCCCCGGACCACCAGGAGGGTGGCCAGCACCACGGTGGCGAGAAGGGTCAGGTGCTTCGGGGTCTGCCACTGGCGCGGCTGGAGCCGCAGCATGTAGATGGTCAGCGTTCCCAGGACAAACGCACAGATCAGGAGCAGCCCCAGCAGGGCCGCGGGGCCGGCGTCGGGCGCAGCCGAGGCCAGGATGAGGGTGGTGAGGAGAACGTACAGGACCCCGCTGAGCCGCAGGATCCGGGGGTGCTCCTCCGCCGCGCGGAAGAAGACCCGCATGGGAGTCTGGTGGTAGCGGTGGTGGCCGGCGGCCGCCTTGCGACCCCCATTCTCCTTGAGCGCCACGCTCCCCTGCGCCATCCCGTCGCCTCCGCCGCCCCGGCCCGGGGCCTAGTGCCGGGCCAACTGACGTCGCCTCACTTCGTTCTCCGACCACCCTTCGGGTGGTGCCCGCGGCGGTTCTCAACGTACAAGAAGCGTACGCCTCCGGCCGCCTCCTCCCTCGGGCCTCGTGATGCTCGTCATTTGGCCCGGCACCCCAGTCGCGGCGTGACCATCAGGCGCGGTCCGTTGGCGTCACACTAGCCAACGTTCGGGGCCTCCCGCTCGCCACGGGCCGCCTCCGGTCGCCGGGAAGGGGGAGGCTCGGGCGGCGTGTGGTGCTCCTCGTACGCGCGGATGATCTCCTGGACCAGTTCGTGCCGGACCACGTCCTCCTCCTTCAGGTAAATGAACTTCAGCCCCGTGATGTCGCGGAGGATGGTCCGGACCTCGATCAGGCCGGAGACCCGGCCCGGGGGGAGATCCACCTGGGTGATGTCCCCGGTGATGACCGTCTTCGAGTTGAACCCGAGGCGGGTCAGGAACATCTTCATCTGCTCGGAGGTGGTGTTCTGCGCCTCGTCCAGGATGATGAACGAGTCGTTCAGGGTCCGCCCGCGCATGAAGGCGAGCGGCGCGATCTCGATGATCCCCATCTCGATCAGGCGGTTCGCCCGCTCCGTCTCCAGCATGTCGTAGAGGGCGTCGTAGAGGGGCCGCAGGTACGGGTTGATCTTGTCGTAGAGGGTGCCGGGGAGATACCCCAGTTTCTCCCCCGCCTCCACCGCCGGCCGGGTGAGGATGATCCGGTTCGCTTCCCGCCGGAGGTGGGCCGAGACGGCCATCGCCATGGCCAGGTAGGTCTTCCCGGTCCCGGCCGGCCCGATCCCGAAGACGATGTCGTGCTGGCGGATGGCGTCTATGTAGGCCTTCTGGCCGGCGCTCTTCGGCCGCACCGGCCGCTTCTTCGCGGAGACCTCGATGGCGTCATTCTGAAGCGCCTTGAACCCCTCCAGGTCCTGGCGCCCGACGTGGCGGAGGGCCAGCCGCACCTGCTGGCTGCTGAGGGAGCCGCCCCCTTCGAGGATGCTGGTGAGTTCGTGGATGACCTGCTCCGCGATCCCGACCTCTTCCTCCTCGCCCGTGATGGTGAGGAGGCCCTCCCGGGTGGTGAGGCGGACATTGAGGGCGTTCTCCACGAGGCGGATGTACTCGTCGTGACGGCCAAACAGGCTCTGGATGTGGCGGCCGGCGGGAAGGGAGACTTTCCGGTAGGAACTCTTCAGGTCGGTCATCGAGGGCTGCGGAGGACCCCTCCTTTGGCTCAGGCGGCCGGCGGGGGCCCCGGCTCACGCGCGGTGGAGCGGGACACAAGGGGCTCAGGAAGCGCCCGGTCCTGGCTGGCGGTGCGGGTGGGGACTGGAGCGGGGCAGACACCCCGGTGCGGGGTGGGTTGGACGAGCATGGCCGGTATGCTACTGCCGGGGTGCCGGGCTGTCAATCGGAAACAAGACCGCGCTCACTCCAGGAAAATCAACCCGTTCCCCCGAAGTCACAGAGTCCGGGGCCGGCCGGGACAGGGGACCGGGGACAGGAGATCGCGACAGGAATTACCGCTGGACGTCTGGAGCCCCGGGCTGGAGCATCCGTTCGATGTCCTCCCGGGTAGAGAGGGAGAAGTCGCCCGGGGTCGTCACCTTGGCGGCCGCGAGGGCTGTGCCAAGGTCCAGGCCCCGCTGGATCCCGTCCGTCAGGTAGCCGGTGAGGAAGCCGGCGGCGAACGCATCGCCGGCCCCGAGCGGATCCACCACCTGCGTCGGGATCTGGCGGCTGGGGCGGTACGTGGCGTCCGCCACGGCCACGGAGCCCTTTTCTCCCAGCGTGACGATCACCAGGGGGAGGCGGTACCGGTCCCGGAGCGCCTCGGCGACGCCCCCTGGCTCCCCCTCCAGGCCGAAGACTTCCCGGGCATCTTCCAGGCTGGCAAAAGCCACGTCCACATTTGGATAGAGCGCCTCGGCCGTCTTCCTAGCCTCCCCGGCCTTCCAGAGGCGGGACCGATAATTGAGGTCGAAGGAGAGGAGGCGCCCCGCGGCTTTGGCCTCGCGGGCCGCCCGCAGCACGAGGGCGCGCGGTCGGGGACCCAGCGCCGGCGTAATGCCGGTCAGGTGGACGACCCGAGCGGAGGCGAGGAAGGCCCAGTCCACTTCCTCCTCCTCGAGGGTCGTGATGGTAGAGCCGGCCCGGTAGTAGATGACCTGGCTCTGGCGAGGAGCCGCTCCCTGCTCAAAGAAGTACATCCCGACCCGCCCTTCCGGCACCCAGACGACCCGGGAGGTGTCCACGCCGTGCCGGCGCAATTCCCCGGCCACTCGGCGGCCGAACGGGTCAGCCGGGAGTTTGGAGATCCAGGCGGCACGCAGGCCCAGGCGGGCGACGCCGACCGCCACATTCCCCTCGGCGCCCCCCACCGTCACCTCGAGACTCTCGGCCTGCTCCAGGTATGCCTGCCCCGGGGGGGAGAGCCGGATCATCACCTCCCCCAGCGTGGCCAGGTCCAGCGCCCGCTCTGTCATGCGGGTCCTTCTCCTTCGGGCCCCAGGCTCCCGCGACCACGGCCCCGCTGGCCGTCATTGATGAGGAGTGCGTCAGGTTCGTCCGACACCGCCGGGCACGGGCCTAATACAAACGAGATAAATTGTGTGACAAAAGGTCCGGGTGGCGCCGGATGCCGCCCCCTGGCCCCCGTAGCGGAGGGGGGTCCCATCGGCTCTTGGCCGATGGGGGGAACCACGGGAGGGTTCCCCACGGGGGCCGGGGGCCGGGGCGGCGCCGGCGGCAGGACCCGGACTTTGTCACTTTCATTCTGTCGTTTGTATTAGTCAAGGTCCAGCTTCAGGTGCAGCTCCTTGAGTTGCTGCGGGTCCACGGGGGCGGGGGCGCCCGCCATCAGGTCCACGGCGCGCTGCGTCTTCGGGAAGGCGATCACGTCCCGAATAGAGGCGGCTCCCGCGAGAAGCATGATCAGCCGGTCGAAGCCGAAGGCGATCCCGCCGTGGGGCGGGGTCCCGAACTCCAGCGCCTCCAGCAGGAACCCGAACCGCTCGCGGGCCTGCTCCGGGCTGAACCCGAGGGCGTCGAACATCTTCTGCTGGACCTCCCGCCGGTGGATCCGGATGGAGCCCCCCGCGATCTCGTGCCCATTGATGACGAGGTCGTAGGCTTTGGCCCGGATCTTCTCCGGGGCGCTGTCGAAGAGGGGCAGGTCCTCCTCCAGGGGCGCCGTGAACGGATGGTGCATGGCCTGGTAGCGACGCTCCTCCGGGTTCCACTCCAGGAGGGGGAAGTCGGTGATCCAGCAGACCTCGAGCCGATCGGCGTCCACCAGCCCCCGCTCGTGCCCGACCTTCGCGCGCAGCCGGCCGACCGCCTCGGCCACGACCGCCCGCGTGTCGGCGAGCAGCAGCAGGGCGTCCCCCGTCTCGGCGCCGAACCTCCCCGCCAGGGCCTTCAGGCCCTCGGGGGTGAGAAACCTGGCCGCCGGCGAGGTCAGGCCCTCGGCCCACATCTTGAAGGACGTCAGCCCCTTGGCCCCGAATGTCTTGACGAACTCCGTGTACTCATCCATCACCTTGCGCGTGAGGGGCTCGGCGAAGCCCGCCACCCGGATCCCTTTCACCTGGCCGCCCGCAGCCACCGCGTCTGCGAAGGGCTTGAAGCCCGACTCCCGGAACAGGTCCGTGGCGTCGGTCAGTTCCAGGCCGAAGCGCAGGTCCGGCTTGTCCAGGCCGAACCGGGCGATGGCCTCGCCGTAGCGCAGGCGCCGGAAGGGCGTGGCGATGGTCACTCCCTTGATTTCCCGGAATACCTCCACCACCAGCCCCTCCATGGCGGCGAGCACGTCCTCCCGGTCCACGAAGGCCATCTCCACGTCAATCTGCGTGAACTCCGGCTGCCGGTCGGCCCGCAGGTCCTCGTCCCGGAAGCACTTCACGATCTGGTAGTAGCGGTCGTAGCCCGCCACCATCAACAGTTGCTTGAAGATCTGCGGGGACTGGGGCAGGGCGAAGAAGGTCCCGGGGTTGACCCGGCTCGGCACCAGGTAGTCGCGGGCGCCCTCCGGCGTGCTCTTCGTCAGGACCGGCGTCTCGACTTCGATGAACCCCTGGGCGTCCAGGTATCGGCGGACCACCTGGGAGGCGCGATGCCGGAGCCGGAGGTTCCGCTGGAGGGGGGGGCGCCGCAGGTCCAGGTAGCGGTAGGTCAGGCGGAGATCCTCGGCGACGCTGGAATCCTCCTCGATGGGAAAGACGGGAGTCCGGGCCTCGTTCAGGATCTCGGCGGCAGTCCCCCGCACCTCCACCTGGCCGGTGGGAAGCGCAGCGTTCTCGGTGCCGGCCGGCCGCCGGACCACCTCCCCGCTCACCGCGATCACGAATTCGGCCCGCAGCCGCTTCGCCACCTCGTGGGCGGCTGCCTCCACTTCGGGGCCGAAGACCACTTGGACGATCCCTTCCCGGTCGCGGAGGTCCACGAAGATGAGGCCGCCGTGGTCCCGCCGCCGCTGGACCCACCCAACGAGGTGGACCGTCCGGCCCGCATCGGTTCCCCGGACCGCGCCGCAGTAGTGCGTCCGCTTCAGCCCCACCCTACTCTCCCAGAGCCGCCGCGAGATGCTCCACCACCCGGCTGATGGGGACCCGCTCCTGCCCGCCGCTCGCGAGATCCCGCACCACTGCCTCGCGGGTCTTCAATTCTTCATCACCGAGGAT
>JAHFDC010000001.1 GCA_023249205.1 Candidatus Methylomirabilota bacterium | reverse complement strand
CAGGGCCTTGACCCCGCTCGTCTGGAACTGCTCCAGCGTTGTCTCCAGCTCCCGGGCGGTCCGTTCCTGGAAGGAGACCATTCGGATGTACCCGATCTTCTCCCCCAGGTCGGAGGACCGGACGCTGTGGACCTCGATCGTCTCCCGCGTGATGGCGAAATCCCTCGGCTCGGTGAACCCCTCCCGCATGATGCTGATGGTGACCCGGCTCCCCCGCGGCCCCCGCAGTTTCCGGACGGCCTCGAAGAGGGTCATCTCCTTGGTCAACTCGCCGTCGATCTTCACGATCCGATCCCCGGCCAGGATGCCGGCCCGGTCCGCAGGGGTCCCTTCGATGGGGGCGACCACGGTGAGGAGCCGGTCCCGGACCGTGATCTCGATCCCCAGTCCGCCAAAGGACCCCTGGGTCTCCACCTGCATCTCCCGGTACATCTCCGGGGGCATGAAGGAGGAGTGCGGGTCCAACGTCTCCAGCATCCCACGGATCGCGCCGTAGACCAGGTCCTTGGAGTGGACCTCCTCCACGTAGTTGGCCTGGATGAGGGTCAGGACTTCGGTGAAGACCTTGAGCTTCTCGTACGCCTCGTCGGTCGCGACGACCCCGTGGCGCGCGCCGCTCGCGATGATGACCAGGATGAGGGCGAGGAGCAGAACGGCCGTCCGGGCCGTCCCTCGCCACCGCTGGGACCCCATACCCACTCCTCCTCCGCCTCCGCGGCGCTCCGGCCCTTAGGGCCGTGGCACGAGCCAGGCCAGGGGATCCTCGGGCTTCCCCCGGACCCGGACCTCGAAGTACAGTTGCGGGCCGTCGAGGGAGCCGCTCTCCCCGACGGTCCCGATCAGCTGCCCCGCCTGGACCTCCTGGCCCGCCCGGACCAGCAGCTCCGCCAGGTGGGCGTAGAGCGTGAAGAATCCCGCGCCGTGGTCCAGGATGGCGAGTCTACCATATCCCTGGAACCAGTTGGCGAAGGCCACGGTTCCCCGGTGGACGGCCCGGATCCCCTCCCCGGCGGCGGCCCGGATCCCGACCCCCCGGTTGAAGGTGACGGTCCGGAACCTGGGGTGCTCCTGGGGTCCGAAGACGGAAACGACGTCGCCCCCCGTCGGCCAGGGGAGCCGGCCCCGGAGCGCCGCCAGCGCCCCGTCCGGCACAGGCGAATCGGGTGGGGCGGGCAGCCGGGGCCGGCGGTCCTCAAACCGCAGTCGGTTGAGGAGGGCCTGGAGTTCGTTCGCCGCCGCCTCGAGTTCCCGGATGGCCGTGAGATGCCCCTGCCGCTCCTCCCGGACCTTCGCCAGCAGGATCCGCCGCGTCCACTGTTCGCTGGCAATCTCCTGCCTCGTATCCTGTACGTTGTCCCGCCGCTCGGCCAGCGCACTGACCGCGGCCCGGACCACCTCCCGCTGACCGATGAGGTCAGCCAGCGCCGCCCGGTGGACGGCGGCCACCTCCTGATCCCGGGCCGCGAACACCGCCAGGTACTTGGCCCGCCGGGCCGCGTCCTCCGCGCTCGCTGCGCTGAGCAGGACCCCCACCGTCCCGAGGCGACCCTGCTTGTAGAGCGCTCGCAGGCGCGCCGTGAGGCGCCGCTCGGTTCCCTCGAGGCGCCTCTCCGCCCGCGCCAGCTCCCCGGTCACCGAGGTGACCTCACGGCTCTCGACGGTGACCCGGGCCTCGAGCCGCTTCAACTCGGCCGCCTTCGCCGCGAGGAGCGCCTCCACCCGCTTGAGCTCCCGGGCGAGCGTCCCCTCCCGGCGGCCGGCCTCCTGGGCCCGCCGGCGCTCCTCGGCCAGCTCTCGCTGAACCTCCTGAAGGTCGCGCTGCGTTTGGGAGGCCTTCCCTCCCTTTTCGGCGGCCCGAGCGCTTCCCGCAAGGAGAGAGGAGCCCAGGAACAGGGTGAGGGCGAGCAGCAACCAGGTCGCCTGCGGCAGAAGGCGCCTCATGCCTTCAGGAACCGTCGCACCGACAGGAGACTCCCCGCGCCGCCGAGCACTGCCCCCGTGAGGAGCAACCCCGCCACCTGGAGCGGTTCCAGGAACCGCCCGCCGCCGAGCCCGAGAAGCCCGGGTGGGGCGAGGCCGAGGCGCCAGACCACAAACCGGTAGCCGGCAAAGAGGAGCAGGAGCGCCACGCCGCCCCCCAGCAGCCCCTGAAAAAACCCCTCCAGGATGAATGGCGCCCGGATGTAGCCCCGCGTCGCCCCGACCAGTCGGAGGACCTCGATCTCCTCCGCCCGGGCGTAGACCGCCAGGCGGATGGTATTGGCCACGATAAAAATGGCGGCACCTCCCAGGATCGTTCCGACCGCCCAGCCTGCCACTTGCAACACCGAGACCAGGCGACCGACCTGGTCCACCCACTCCCGGCCGTACAGCACCTCCTCCACCCCCTCCAGCCGTTCCAGGGCGGTGGCAAAGGCCCGCAGGGCCGTGCCGGTCTGATGGCCCTCGCGAATCCGCAACTGGAAGGAGGCGGGGAGCGGGTTTTCCCCCAGGCCTTCGAGGAGACTCGCCTGCCCGCGGACCTCCCGCTTGAAGAGAGCCAGGGCCTCCTCCTTGGAAGTGTACTGGACATCAGCCACCGCGGCCTCCGCGTGAAGCCACCGACGGAGGCGCTCCCGTTGCTCTGCCGTGATGTCGTCCCGGAGAAAGACCACCACCTCGAACTGCGCCCTCCAATCGCTCAGGATCGCTTGCAGGTTCACGGTGAGGAGCCAGAGGCAGCCCAGGATCAGGGAGCAGACGCCAATCGCCCCCACCGCGGCGAGCCCTCCCCACCCCCCGCGGCGGAGGTTCACCAGGGTGTCGCCCAGCAAGGCCCCCAGCCGAGGAAGGCGCATCAGGCCCCGTTGTCTGCCACGACCCGCCCGGCCTTTAGGACGACCGTCCGCTTGGCCTGGTCGCTCACCAGGGCCGCGTTGTGGGTGGCGAGGAGGATTGTCATCCCCCGGGCGTTTAGCTCCCGGAGGAGGCGGATCACGTCTGTGGCCAGTTCGGCGTCCAGGTTCCCCGTGGGCTCGTCGGCCAGCAGGATCAGGGGGTCGTTCATGAGGGCGCGGGCGATCGCCACCCGCTGCTGCTCCCCGCCCGACAGCGAGGAGGGGCTCTGGTTCGCCCGGTGCAGCAGCCCCACCTGCCGGAGCAGATACCCGATCTTCCGCCGCGCCTCCTCCTCCGCGGTCCCGAGCGCCCGGGCGACCACGTGCAGGTTCTCGGCGACCGTCCGGTCCATCAGGAGCCGACAGTCCTGGAAGATGACCCCCAGCATCCGGCGGAGGGCGGGCACCTCCCGCCCCGGGAGGCGAACCACGTTGCGCCCGGCCACCAGGATCTGCCCGGCGGTCGGCAGGAGGTCCCGGAAGATGAGGCGCAGCAGCGTTGTCTTTCCGGCCCCGCTCGGCCCCGTGAGGAAGACGAACTCCCCCTTGCGGATGTCCAGGGAGACGTCCCTCAGCGCTTCCATCTCCCTGCCGAAGGTCTTCTGAACCCGGAAAAACTGGATCATTCCGGGGCGGGCGCCTCCTCCTGGCCGTCTAACTGCCCTAAAATAGAGGATGCGCACAGGCTTTGCAAGGGAAAAGCCTCCTGGGTGGATCCGGGCGCGGTTGACAGGGCCATGAGCGATTCCTATAGTTCAGGTATCCGTCAGGTGTGTTCGCTCGGCCCAGGCCGCCGGGCAACCGGGGGCCTCCCCCTCCACGGGTCCGGTCCGCCGCGCTCCTGACGAGGCGCCATGCCACACCGGCTCTGCGAGAACTGTGGTCTCTACTTCGGGCAGGAGAAGGCCTACTGCAAGCTCTGCGGCCATGCCCTGGCCGGCAGCGCCCTCTCCGCGCCGGCCAAGATCTGTCCCCAGTGCCAGCTGCTCCATGGGGCCGTCAGTCGCCGCTGCGTCTTCTGCAGCGGGGACCTCCGCGCCTCCGGGCCTGCGCCCGCCGCGGCCCCGGCAGTCCACCGCCCGCCGCCGGAGAAGCGGCCCGCGCCTCTGCCGCCTCGTGCCCAGGCTGTCCGCCCCCCCGTCCCCGTGCCGGGCTCTCGGCCCGCCGCGCCCTCCCCGGCACCGGCTCCCGGGCCGGACCTCCAGGACCCTCCCCCGGCACCCGCCCGCCGGTCCCGCCCGCTGCTGAGTTCGGTCTGGATGGACTGGAAGATCCTGGCCGCGTTAGCCGTGATCCCGCTGGTGATTTTGACCGCGACCTTGCTGGCCCTCCAGCCCGGCGGAAGCCAGGCGGTTCCGGCCCGAGCGCCTGCCGTCCAGGACGCCCCGGCCGAAGCGGAGCGGCTCAACGCTCACGGAATCGCTGCCGTCCGCGAGGGGCGCACGGCCGAGGCGGAGCAGGCCTTCCTGGCGGCGCTCGAGGCCGATCCGAAGAGCCCCAAGGCTCGCAATAACCTGGGCATCCTCTACCGGCGGCTCGGCCGGACCGAGGAGGCGATCCTGATGTACGGCCAGGCCATCGCGCTCGACCCGACGAACCCCGTTCCCCACAAGAACCTGGGCCTCATCTACGAGGAGCAGGGGCGGCGCGCCGAGGCGCTCCGGCACTTCGAGCAGTACCGGGCGCTCAGGCCAAACGCCCCGGACGCCGATGAGATCACGCGCAAGATCGCCCGTCTGCGCCGGGCGTAGGGGCTGGGCCCTCTGGGCAGGGGCGCTGCTGGCTCTGCTGGCCGCGGCCTGCGCGGCACCTACCCGTGGGACCGGCCGGCCGGGCGTGACGTCCGCCGTACCCGCGAAGCCGTCGCCGGCACCCCCGGCACGGAAGCCCGGCCCACCCTGGTACGTGACGGTGCCCGCCTTGAGTTTGCGCGGCTGCGCGGACCTCGCCTGCACCCAGGTGGGTGTTCTCGTGCGGAACGAGGCGGTGCTGCGGCTCCGGGAGGATGGGGAGTGGGTGCAGGTGCGGGTGGTCAAGACGGGGAAGACCGGCTGGGTGGCGGGTCGGTTCCTCGTGAATCGCCCCGTGGAAGTGCCCAGGCCCAGCGGGCCGGCCCCGGCCCCCCCGGCACCGGATGGTGCCGTCAAGGAGGAATTCCTGGAGTGAGCGCGCCCGACCCCATCCCATGCCCTGCCTGCGGGGCCAAGGTTCTCTCCCCGGCCCGCTACTGTGACCTCTGCGGGACCGCGCTCGGTCCCGCAGCCACCAAGCCCCCGCCGAAGCCCCCCGACTAATACAAACGACAGAATCACAGTGACAACGTCCGGGTCCTGTCGCCGGCGCCGCCCCGGCCCCCGGGCCCCGTGGGGAACCCTCCCGTGGTTCCCCCCATCGGCCACGAGCCGATGGGCCCCCCCTCCGCTACGGGGGCCGTCGGGCGGCATCCGGCGCCACCCGGACCTTTTGTCACACAGTTTATCTCGTTTGCATTACCGTCGCCCGGGCCAGGACCGCTCGAACGCCGCGTTGTACTTCGCGATGAGCCCCGCGTCCGCGAACGAGAAGTAGTCCGCCTCCCCCACGATGAGGTGATCGAGGACCGGGATCTGGAGGAGCCGCCCGGCGTAGACCAGCTCCTCGGTCACCGCGTGATCCTCGGGGGAGGGGGCCGGCTGGCCCGAGGGGTGGTTGTGGGCCAGGATGAGGGCGGCGGCATGGCCCCGCTGGGCCGCCGCCAGCACCTCCCGGGGGTACACGGGGGACTCCGCGAGGGAGCCTTCGCTCACCGTGACCACGTCCAGGATCCGGTGGCGCCGGTTCAGGAGCAGGACCAGGAACGCCTCCCGGGGCCGGTCCCGGAGGAGCGGCTGCAGGAAGGCGTACACGGTCCGGGAGGAGGTGGCGGCGCCCCTCGGGCGCTTCACCTCGCTCTGCGCGCGCCGGCCGACCTCGAAGGCGGCCTTCAGTTGGGCGATCTTGGCCGGCCCCAGGCCGGGGGTCTCGCGCAGGGCCTCCACCTCCGCGGCGTCGAGAGCTCGGAGGGAGCCGAACCGTGTGAGGAGTTGGCGGGCCAGCGTGAGGGCGCTCATCCCCGCCCGCCCGGTCCGGCAGAGGATGGCGAGGAGCTCCCCATCGGTCAGGGCCCCGGGCCCGTCCCGCAGGAGACGCTCGCGCGGGCGCTCCGCCGCGGGCCATTTCCGGATGGGGATGGCGCGGCGCATCGTTCCCCTCAGGCCCCCCGGAGCGTGAGGATTAACAAGAACAGGCTGAGGCCGATCATGACGGCAGCGGTGCTCCAGGCGATCAGATTGAAGAGGGGGGAGTTGACGTACCGTCCCATGAGCTCCCGGTCGTTGATGAGGCGGAGCATGAGGAGGAGGACGGCCGGGAGCAGGATGCCGTTCAGGACCTGGGAGGCCACCATGATCTCGAGCAGGGGGGCGCCCGGCCACAGGATCGCGGCGGCCCCCGATCCCACGAGGATCAGGTAGATGGCGAAAAACCCGGGCGCCTCCCGCAGGGCACGGTTCACGCCGGTGACCCAGCCAAACGCCTCGCAGACGGCGTAGGCGGTGGAGAGAGGGACGATGGCGGCGGCGAAGGCGGAGGCGTTGAAGAGGCCGATGGCGAAGAGGACCGTGGCGTAGCGCCCGGCGAAGGGCTCGAGCGCGGCCGCCGCGTCCGCCGCGGTCTCGATCCGGACCCCGTGCGCGAACAGGGTGGCGGCGCAGGCTACGATGATGAAGAAGGCGATGAGGGCGGCCACGAGGCTCCCGAGGTAGGCGTCGAGCCTGGCGAGGGGGTACTCCTGGACCCGGATCCCCTTGTCCACCACGGAGGACTGGAGGTAGAACTGCATCCAGGGGGCGATGGTGGTCCCGACGAGCGCGATGAGCATCGTGAGGTAACCAGCCCCGACGTGGAAGGTGGGGGTCACGGTCGCCCGCAGGACCTCCCCCCAGGCGGGACGGGCCAGAACGCCCGAGATGACGTAGACTACATACACGGCGCTGGCCAGGAGGAAGGCCCGCTCCACCAGCCGGTAGGTCCCGCGGATCACCAGCCAGGCCACCAGGCCCGCGACCGCCGGGACGGACAGGAAGCGGGGAACCCCGAAGATCTCCAGAGCGGCGGCGACGCCGGCGAACTCGGCCACGGTGTTAGCCCAGTTGGCGAGGACCAGGACGACCATCACGCCGGCCGTGAACCGGAGGCCATAGACCTCCCGGATCAATTCGGCCAGCCCCTTGCCGGTGACCACCCCCATGCGGCTCCCCATCTCCTGGACGACCGCGAGGCTGATGGTGATGAAGAAGAGCGACCAGAGGAGGGAGGTGCCGTAGTGGGCGCCGGCCAGGGAGTAGGTGGCGATCCCACCCGCGTCCTGGTCCACGCTGGCGGTGATGATGCCCGGACCCATCACGGACAGGAACAGGAGGACGCGCCGCCTCCAGATCCGGGGGAAGGTCATGCCCGCTCCGGCCGACCAGGAGTGTCAGAGGTACTTCTTCGCCGCGCGCTGCTTCCAGATCAGGGGGATGAGGCGGCTGATCACGTCGTCCACGGTGACGATGCCCTCCAGGACCCCGCTGCCGCCCACCACGGGCAGGGCCAGGAGGTTGTACTTGGAGAGGGTCTCCGCCACCTCCTTCAGATCGGCCTCCGGGGGGACCCGGATGACCTCCTTCTCCATCACCTCGTCGAGGGTCCGCGTCGGGGGCGCGGTGAGCAACTCCCGGAGGCTCAGCACCCCTAACAGTCGCCCGTCGGGGTCCGTGAGATAGAGGGAGTAAACCGTCTCCACCTCGGGCGCCCGGTCCCGCAATTGCTCGAGGGCTGCGCCCGTGGTGAGGGAGGGCGGGAAGGCGACGAACGCGGTGGTCATGAGACCGCCCGCGCTCTCCTGCGGATGCTCCAGGAGCTCCGCCACCTCCTCCGCCTCCTCCGGCTCCATGCTCTGGAGGAACTCCTGGGCACGGGGCTCGGGGATCTCGGAGAGGACGTCAGCCGCCTCGTCCGGCTGCATCCGCTCCAAGAGGTCCGAGGCCTTCTCCGGCTCCAGCATCTGGAGGACCGCGGCCTGCACCTCCGTCTCCGTCTCCGCCAGCGTCTCCCCGGCCGTCTCCGCGTCCAGGGCCTGGAGGATCGTCGCCCGCTCGCTGGGGTTCAGGTCCTCGACGATCTCCGCGATGTCGGCGGGGTGCAGACGGGCGAGCTTGGTATAGACCGCCTGCCGCTTCGCGCGCGTGAGTTCCGTCTCGATCGGCTCCACGTGCTCCCAGGAGACCGTGTCCCGGGGGATCGCGAGGTTGAGGGCTCGGCCGAGACGCTCCAGGCCCGGGAAGTGGCGGAGCAGGCCTCGCAGCCCCACGTCCACCCTGACGACCACGTAGCGCCCATCCTGCTGCTTCAGGGCCACGTCGTTCACCCGCACCACGCGCCGGCGGGCCGTGTCCATCACCTTCTTGTCCAGGATGTTCTTGGCAAGGAGCATCTCGCTGAGCCGGAGCCACTGCGGCCGGATGGCGTCCGCCGCGCAGGCGAGGACCAGCGCCCCCCCGGGAGTCTGGTCGAGGCTGGCAACCTGCTCCCAGGAGACCAGGAGGTCCGCCTCCTTCGGCCTGGCCACTACCACCTTGGTGACCCGGGGGAAGATCCCCCGGAAGAGCACGACCAGGTCCTTGAGCTGCCCCACGAGGGCACCCGTGGAGTCCAGCACGGGCCGGTGGCGAAGCTGGGAGAGGGTGATGTCGGCGTGCGGGATCGGCTCAGCCATCGTTAGGCGGCGCCGGCGTTGTGCCGGCCCGCACAGCCTTCTTAGTATGCGGGGTGTGACTGTGTCAACCCCCGGCCTTTTCCCCTGGAGGGCCCCCGGGCCCTGTGCTATGGTCCTGCGGGGATGTGGCGATGCGCTTTCTCGCCGACGCCATGGTGGGCCGGCTGGCCAAGTGGCTCCGGGCCCTGGGCTACGACACCCTCTACCACCGGGACGGGGACGACGCGGCCCTCCTCGCGACCGCGGCGGCGGAGGGGCGGGTGCTCCTGACCCGGGATACCCGCCTGCCGCGTGGGGACCTCCCCGCGGGGAGCCTCCTCATCCGGAGCGACCGGGTGGAGGATCAGATCCGCGAGGTCCTCCGGGCGTTTGATCTCCGACCGACGAGCCCGGGGACGCGCTGCCTCCGCTGCAATACCCTCCTGGCCCCGGTCTCTCGCGAGGGGGTGGCGGGGAGAGTGCCCGATTTCGTCCTGACGCGCTACACCGCCTTCCGCACGTGCCCCCTCTGCCGGCGCATCTACTGGCCCGGGACCCACCGGAGGCGGATGGGGGAGGTCCTGGCCCGCCTATGCGGGTGATCTTCGCGGGGACGCCGGCCTTCGCCGTGCCGTCCCTCGAGCGGGTGCTGAGAGACGGGCACCAGGTTGCCGCGGTCGTCACGCGCCCCGACCGCCCCGCGGGGCGGGGGCAAGCGATGGCGCCGTCCCCCATCAAGGTCGCGGCGACCCGCGCGGGCCTGTCTCTCCTGCAGCCCGCGAGCCTGAAGGCCCCGGAGGCGGAGGCGGCGCTCTCGGCGCTCGACCCGGACGCGATTCTGGTGGTGGCCTTCGGGCAGATCCTCCCCGCGTCCCTGCTGGCGCTGCCCCGCCACGGGTGCTTCAACGTGCACGCCTCCCTCCTTCCCCGCTACCGGGGGGCGGCGCCGATCGCGTGGGCCCTCATCCGGGGCGAGCAGGTGACGGGTGTCAGCATCATCCGGATGACCGAGCGCGTGGACGCCGGGCCCATCCTCTTGCAGCGGGCGGAGCCGATCCGCGACGACGACACGGCCGGCACGCTGGGTGAGCGTCTATCCGGTCGGGGCGCGGAGGCGCTGGCGGATGCCCTGGTCCTCCTGGATCGGGGGGAGGCACGTCCTGTCCCCCAGGACGAGGCGCGGGCGACGGCCGCGCCGAAGCTCACGACGGCGGACCAGCGTCTCGACTGGACGGAGGGGGCGGTCGCGCTCCGGAACCGGGTGCGGGGTTTGACACCCGAGCCCGGGGCCCTCACGATCCTCGCCGGGGAGACGCTCAAGGTCCTGGCGGCGGCCGCGGAGGAGGGGGAGGCGGGGGCGCCGCCCGGGACCCTGGTCGCCGTCGAGCGGGGGGGTCCGGTGGTGGCCACGGGGCGGGGACGGCTCTGTCTGGTCATGGTCCAGCCGGAGGGCAAGCGCCCGATGGAGGGGGCCGCGTTCGCCCGGGGGCGGCGGCTTCACCCGGGGGCCCGCTTTGGCTGATCGGGTGAGGGGCGCCCGCGCCCTCGCCGTGGATATTCTGACGCGGGTCGAGCGGGACCGGGCCTACGCCTCTTTGCTCCTCGACGCGACGTTGGCGCGGGAGGGGCTTCAGGCGAATGAGGCGGCGCTCCTCACCGAGTTGGCCTACGGCGTCCTGCGCTGGCGGGGGACGCTGGACTGGCTCTTCAAGACCGTGGGGGGGCGGTGCCTGGCCGACCTCCCGGTCCGGCTCCGGCAGATCCTCCGGGTGGGGGCGTACCAGCTCCGGTTCCTGAACCGGATCCCGGCCTACGCGGCCGTGAGCGAGGCGGTGGCCCTGGCGAAGGGGGCCGGCGGTCACCAGGGATGGGCGAGCCTGACGAACGCGCTGCTGCGACGATTCGCGGACCGGCGAGACACGCTGCCGGCGCCGGAGATGGAGGATGTGGCCGAGCGGCTGGCGCTCACGTTCTCCCACCCGGCCTGGCTCGTCCGGCGCTGGCTCAACCGGCTGGGGGAGGCGGAGGCGACCGCTCTGCTTGAGGCGAATCAGCATCCTGCCCCGACGGTGCTCCTGGTGAACCGGCTCCGGACGGAGCCGGCCACCGTGGCCGCACGCCTCGCAGCCGCCGGGGTGGCGAGCGAGGTGAGCCCACTGCTGCCCGAGGCGCTGCGGGTGCGCGAGGGGGGACGGGTCCGGCACGATCCCCTCGTCAGCGAGGGACACGTCCAGGTCATGGACGAGGGGGGGGCGCTGGCGGTGGCCCTGCTGGATCCGCAGCGGGGCGAGACGATCCTCGATGCCTGCGCCGGAGGGGGGAACAAGGCGGCCCGGATGGCGGCGCTGATGGGGAATGCCGGGCGCATCGTGGCGCTGGACGTGAGTGACCGCGCGCGGCGGCGGCTGCGCGAGCTCTGCGCGCGCCTTGGCGCGGCCATCGTGGAACCGAGAGCCGGGGACGCCCGGGAGGCGTCCCGCCACCTGCCCGAGGGGGCGGACCGGGTGCTGGTGGATGCCCCCTGCACCGGGCTCGGCACGTTGCGCCGCCACCCGGAGATCCGCTGGCGCGTGCTCGAGGCCGACCTCGCTCGCCTGGGCGCCCTCCAGCGGGCGCTGCTCCGGGGCGCTGCAGAGGTCGTCCGCCCCGGGGGATGCCTGGTCTACGCGGTCTGCAGCACCGAGCCCGAGGAAGGGGAGGGGGTCGCGGAGGCCCTCGGGCGGGATGTCCCGGCGTTCCGCGAGGAGGCTCCAGCCGGCTTCCCGGTTGCCTCCTGCACGCGCCTTCCGCATGGCGGCTTCCGGACGTTCCCCCACCGGCAGGGGTGCGACGGCTTCACCTTCATCCGGTGGCGGCGGGAGAGCGCATGAATCCGCGCCTGCGGGCCTGGCTCGCAATCGCCCTGAAGGGCGCGGGCGTCCTCCTGGGGATGGCGGGCCTGGCCGTCCTGGCCGGGTATGTGGCCATGCAGTTCGCCCTGGAGACGGACAAGGTCCAGGTGCCCAACGTGATCGGAATGGAGCTGAAGGATGCCGCGGCGCTCCTCAGGGAGGTGGGGCTCCAGCCCCGGATGGTGACCGACGAGTACAGCCGGACCATCCCCCGGGGGGGCGTCATCATCCAATCCCCGCCGGGCGGGACGCGGGCGCGGAAGAACAAGGAAGTCCTCCTGACCGTGAGCCGGGGGACCGACGAGATCCTGGCCCCCAGCGTGACTGGCGGGCCCCTCACCCGGGCGCAACGGACGCTGGCGGAGCACGGGATGACCGTGGGTCTCCTCGCCCGGGTCCACTCCGGCACCTTCGCGGCCGACGAGGTCATCGCCCAGGATCCGCTGCCCGGCTTCCCCGCCCGGCGGGGGAGCGCCATGAACCTCCTGGTGAGCCAGGGGCGGGAGGAGCCCTACTACGTCATGCCCTCCCTGGTAGGAAGCCGCGCGTCGGATGTCCTGGCGCTCCTCAAGCGGCTGAACCTGGAGCCGCGGGTGAGTTACGAGTCCCAGTTTGGCTGGGAAGGCTTCGTGCTGACGCAGGAGCCGCCCCCCGGCACCCGGATCCGGGCGAAGGAACAGGTCGCCCTCACGGTAGGAAACTAGCAGAAGCCCCATGGCGAAACTGGCCCCGTCCATCCTGAGCGCCGATTTCGGTCGCCTGGCGGAACAGATCGCCGCCGTGGAGGGGGAGGCCGACCTCCTCCACCTGGATGTCATGGACGGGCACTTCGTCCCCCCCATCTCCTTCGGGGCCGAGGTGGTGCGGGCCATCCGGCGGCGGACCCGCCTCTTCCTGGATGTGCACCTCATGGTCCGAAATCCCGATCAGCACGTCGCCCCCTTCGTGGAGGCGGGGGCGGACGGGGTCACGGTGCACGTCGAGGTCTGTCCTCATCTGCATCGGACCCTCCAGCGGATCCGGGAGGCGGGGGCGAGGGCCGGAGTGGCCCTGAACCCCTCTACCCCCTTCGACCACTCGGAGCAGGTCCTGGGCGACTGCGACCTCGTCCTGCTCATGTCGGTGAACCCGGGGTTCGGGGGGCAGCAGTTCATCCCCTTCGTGGAGGGGAAGATCGCGGCGGCCCGGGGGCGTTTGCAGGCGCTCGGGGCGGCCTGCGAACTCGAGGTGGATGGCGGGATCAAACCCGAGAACTGCCGGGCGGTCGCCGCCGCCGGCGCCTCCATCCTGGTGATCGGCTCCGCGGTCTTTGGCAGCCCGGACCCGGCCGCCAGCCTCCGGGAGATCCGGCGGCGGCTGAAGGGGGCATCATGACGACGTACCAGTGCCCGGTCTGCGGGAACACCGTGGACGAGCGGCTTCGCTTCCTGCACGCCGAGACGGAGCGCTGGCTCATCGCGCGGGTCAAGCGCCAGCACCCGGAGTGGGTGGCGGAGGACGGCGCCTGCCCCCGCTGCGTGGAGACCTACCGCGTCCGTCGAGGAGGCTCAGCGGGAGGGCCGGCGGGGGAGCGTCCGGGCGAGGTCGAGTAGGCGGGTGACCACCTCTGGCGGCAGGCGCACGCCCCCGAAGCGGGCGGCGTAGTAGGCGGTCGTGAGTTCCCTGAGCGGCACGAAGGCCTCGCCCCCCTGCTGCACCACCTGCTCGGCGAACTCGGCCGGTGTCGTGGCGGGAAGCCTGAGGAACCCGGCACGCCGGAGGCGCCGGAGCGCGAGGGTGTAGAAGGGGACCGGGGGGGCGCCGAACCGGCCGGCCCAGCTCCGGGGCCGCGTGCGCCAGAGGAGAAGGCCGGCCGTCGCTACCCCGGCCGCCAGGGCAAGCAGGAGGGCGGGCCGGGCCGCAGGGGATTGCGCCCGCAGCCGCTCCCACCTCCGACCGACCTGTTCGCGCCAGGCCAGGGAGTCGCCCCGCACCCGGAGGGCCAGCCCGAACTGGTCCGCAGCCGAGAAGCCTACCACGTAGCGGTTCCACCGGAGCCAGAGGAAATCCAGGTACCGCCCGGCCGCCCCGAGGCGCGGAGCCGGCTGGGCCGCGTCGAACGCAGCCCGGGGCGAGGGATCCAGCGTCCGCCACCCCTCGCCCGGTAGGAAGGCCTCCACCCAGGCGTGGGCATCCAACTGCCGCACCGCCAGGTACTCCCCGTACTCGTTCCAGGCACCATCCACGTAGCCCACCACGAGCCGCGCCGGGATCCCCCGGCTTCTGAGCAGGATGGTGAGCGCGGTCGCGAAGAACTCGCAGTACCCCTCCCGCCTCCCGAAGAAAAAATCCTCCAGAATATCCCGTCCCGCCGGCCGGTCAAGGTCCACGCTGTAAGTGAACTGGGAGGAGAGGTAGGCTTGCAGCCGGGCTGCCGCCTCGGCGGCCGGCGCGTCATCGCCCGCCACCTCTCGGGCCAGGGCGTGGATGGTGCGGCTGAGGGGCGGGAGGGTGAGATACCGCCTTCGCTCGGGAGCCGGGAGGTCTGCGAGCCCCTGCCCGGGCGGTACCGGGTCCGAGAGGGCTACGTACTGGAGCGGGGCGGCCGGCCCCGGAGGCAGGTAGAGGGCGCCTCCCACATCGCGCGTGAGTCCGGGCGGCAGCCCGGCGAGGCCCACGGGCCAGGGTGCGCCGAACAGGATCCGGCTCTCCAGGGCCTCCCGGAAGATCTCCTGGCGGAGGACCCGGGTGGAGCGCGGGCGCGAGACCGGCGTGAACCCATCCGGGCGGGTCAGAAGCGGGAAGCGCCGGCCGTCGCTCTGGTCCCAGGCCTCCCCGTTGAAGGTGTCCAGGGCGAGTCCACGCCAGTAGAGGCGCCCGGCCGGCCGGCCCTCGGGGAAGGTGACCCGGAGGACGACGGTACCGTCCTGGCTCAAGCGGCCGAAGGTCCCGAGCGTGACGCGCTCCGTGAAACCAGTCACGCTCCCCCCCTCGCCCCGGGGGAAGGCGAGGCCGCCGCCGCCCAGCCGCGGGAGCAGGATGAAGAAGAGGGCCGTGAAGGCAAAGGCGGCGAGGGCGAGCAGAGCGGTACCCAGGAAGAAGCCGGCGGTCGCCACGTCGCGGCGCGCCCGGAGGGCATCGCCGGGGGAGGCCTCCCCCTCGAGGTGGAGGAGGGCGAGGGCCCAGACGAGCAGCAGCCCGGCCGCCGCGAAGACCGCCAGGTAGGCCGGCCGGGTCGTCAGGCCCGTGGCGGCCACCAGGGCCATCATGCTCAGGAGCGCGAGTCGCCAGCGGTCCTTCGCCGTCTGCAGCGTCCAGGCGGTATAGAGGGTGAGGCCGAGCAGGAGGCGGGTCACGGCGGTCAGAATCGCCTCGGCCACGAGCAGGAAGTCGAGGACCGCCCCCGCGGCGAGCAGCATGGGGATCACCGCGAGGAACCGGGCGGGGGGAACGCCACTGGCCCTGAGCGGCTCGGCCCACCATCCGAGGACGAGCAAGAGGGCTGCGGCAGCCGCCAGGGGGAGCGGGACCGCCCCCGTGAGCCAGAGGGCCACCAGGCCGTTTTCCGCGAGCAGGAGGAGCACCATCCTCAGGGCGGAGTCGAAGGGCATCCTCAGTCTCCTGGCGGTCTGCTGCCCCCGAGGATGAGCCGCAGCGCCCCCGCCCGCTCGCCTGGCACGCGCGTCTCCCCCGGGCCGGGCAGGCCGTCGCCCGCGACATCGAGGAGGGCCAGCTCGCGGAGGATCCGATCCGCATGGCGCTCCCCTGTCCCCCACGAGACCTGGCGCCTGCCCGCGAGCAGGCAGACCGCCACACCCGTGGCGCACGCGCCCACCGCCGCCCCCGCCGCCCGGCTGACGTCCGCTTCCACCGCCTCCGGGCTCGCGCCGGCGAGCCGCTCCAGGATGATGGTGAGGCTCCCTCCGGTCTCGGCGGCCATCTCCCGCAGCATGAGACGGCCCTTCTTCGCCGTGATGGGCCAGTGGATGAGCCGCATGTCCTCCCCGGTCCGGTACGGGCGCAGGTCGAAGAGCTCGCCACCGGCTCCCCGCCGCCGTGCCGCGCGTCGCTCGCCGGTCTCCTGCGGCGGGGCCGCCCCCCCGGGGGCGAGGGCCGGGAAGACCAGGATCGGCCGCGACGGGGCGGCGGGGGCGCTCTTGACGAAGAGCCCGAAGGGGTAGCGGGTCGCCAGGCGGAGCGGCGGGAGCAGGTGCAGCCCCCGGCGGGGGAAGGAGGGGTGCAGGGTCCCCGTGGTCGCCTCCCCGGGGCCGAGGCGCAGGAGGCGGAAGGAAACGGGCCGGTCCGTCAGCCGGACCTGCAGGGCGTAGGAGGGGAGGCGACGCTTGCCGTTCTTCACCGTGATCCGGATGGCGGCCGGGCTGCCGGCGAAGCAGCGGCGGGGCAGGGAGACGCTGACTCGGACCTTCCGGAATCCTTGCTCGGAGAGGAGGCCGGAGAGGACGATGAGGCTGAGCATCAGGGCGACGGCGAGGTACAGCAGGTTGTTTCCGGAGTTCAGGGCGGACAGGCCGAGGAGCACCGTGAGACCCAGGAAGGCCCAGCCCTCCCGGGTGGGACGCAGGGCACGGGGGAAGGAGCCGAGCCGCATGGCTGTCCCGGTTAGGGGACCGGGATCCCTTCCAGGACGGCCGTGAGGGCCGGCTCGGCCCCCCCTGCGGCTTCGCCGCGGGCGCTTGGCAGGAGCCGGTGGGCCAACACCGGTATGGCCAGGGCTTTCATGTCGTCGGGGACGCAATAGGAGCGGCCGGCCAGGAGTGCCGCGGCCTGGGCTGCGCGGAACAGGGCGCGGGCGGCGCGCGGGCTCGCCCCGAGGGCGAAGGCGTCGCTGCTCCGCGTGGCGGCCGCGATGCTCATCACGTACTCCACCAGAGCCGGATCCACCTGCACCCGCTCGACCGCCTCCTGGAGGCGGCAAACCTCCGAAGCCTCGAGGATCGGCGGGAGGTCCGGAAGGACGCCCCCCACCTCTCCCATCACGATGCGCCGCTCCGCCTCGGGCGCCGGGTAGCCGATGTGGATCCGCATGAGGAAGCGGTCCAACTGGGATTCGGGGAGGGGGTGGGTCCCGTGGTACTCGAGGGGGTTCTGGGTCGCGATCACCATGAAGGGCTGGGGGAGGAGGTAGGTCTGGTGGTCCAGCGAGACCTGCGCCTCGTTCATCGCCTCGAGGAGACAGGACTGGGTCTTCGGGCTGGTCCGGTTGATCTCGTCGGCGAGGACGATGTGCGCGAACAGCGGGCCCGGCCGGAACTCGAAGATCCCGGCCTGAGGGCTCCAGACGTTGACCCCGATGATGTCGGAGGGGAGCAGGTCGGACGTGAACTGGATCCGCTGGAACGTGCACCCGAGCGAGCGGGCAAGCCCCTGGGCCAGCGTGGTCTTGCCCACCCCCGGGACATCCTCGATGAGCAGGTGGCCGCGGGCGAAGAGCGCGATGAGGGCGAGCCGGACCTGCTCCGGCTTGCCAACCAGCACCCGCTCAATGTGCGCCCGAAGGCGGGTGAGGTTCTCCTGGAGGGATGAAGGGGGGGACGCGGCCACGTGGGCTCCTCCCGCAACGGTCGCGAGTCGGGACGACAGGGGCGGAGCGAGCAATAATCGTACCAGGGAACCCGCGGATTTTCCTTGAACGGGGGTGGGGGCAGCCATATGATGAGCGCCCGCCGGGAGGTCCCATGCGCCAGTGGCCCATGGCATTCGGGGTTGGCCTTGCCCTGGGGATCGTCGGGACGGCGCTCCTGGCGCCGCGACTGGCCCCGTACCTGCCCGAGGCCTGGCGGCCGAAGCAGACCCTGATCGTCGGGGAGATCATCCAGAAGGTGGATCGGGCCGATCAGGTGCGCCTCGTGGTGGAGACGGAATGGGGGGCCCTGCTCGCCTCGTTCACGGGTGAAGCCGGCGAGAAGGTCCGCCTGCTGGTGGAGGAGGGGGATGAGGTTGCCTTCGCGATGGCGGCCTACCAGGCCTTCGTGGATAACCCGGAGGTCGTCCGCGTCGTGAAAGGTGGGCACCCGGAACGTCCATCGCCCTCGACCGAGCAACCTGGGTAAGTCTTCCCCGAGACGCCACGGTCCCATGAGCGCCCTGGCTTCTCCCCGAGCAACTGCGGTCTATTATGTTGCATCACAAAATCTTGCTCTAGACCCGTAAAAGTGAGAACAGACGGGTGAGGCGAGGCCTTGCATTGGGAGTAAGGATCTGCCTTCTGAAGTTCGAGAATGTGACTTCATCTCAGCGGGAATCCCGGATTCGACCGGGAGAGGCGAGGGGATGGGTGTGGGGGCCTGGAAAGTGGCGGGTGCCCCGGAGGGAGGGATCCTACCGTGAGCCGGGCGCGTCCCACAGCCGGAGGAGGGCCGTGGGATCCACGCGGCTTTGGCCGATGCGGGCGCCCCAGTGCAGATGTGGGCCCGTGACGCGCCCCGTCGCCCCCACCCGTCCGAGGAGGTGCCCCCGCGCGACCACCTCTCCCGACTCCACGGCGATGCTGTCCAGGTGGTTGTAGAGGGTGTAGAGGCCGAGGCCGTGGTCCAGGACGACGCTCCTGCCGGCGAAGTACATCTCGCCGGAGTAGGCGACCCGGCCCCGGTTGGTGGCCCGCACCGGCGTCCCTACCGGGGCCGGGAAATCTTCCCCCGTGTGCGGGCTGCGGGGTTGTCCGTTGAGAATCCGACGGCCGCCGAAGGTTCCGGCGGATGGGAAGGCGGAGTCGAGGGGGAGAACGAACGGCCCGGCGAAGTGAGCGGTCGTGTCCGGCTGGGTGAAAAGGGCCTCGAGCAACTCCTGCTCCTCCCGGATGCGCGCGAGGTCCGCCGGATCCGGGTCCACCATCCGTGGGGGGAGGGTGAGCCGCTGAGTCGGGAAGGCGCCGTCCCGCACCAGGACCGGCAGCGCCCGGGTCAGCTGGGCCTGCGGCGGGCGCCAGTGGAGGGTGACCGCATAGGTCCCCGGGGGATGGGCCAGGTCAATTCCAACGAGGGCACGGTAGGTCCCGTCCGCCTCCGCGACGAAGACGAGGGGTCGGCCGGCAAAGGTTCCCTCGAGGGTCTCGGGTGCCTCGGGGATGGTGACCCGCACGACCAGGATCTCCCCCTGGCGTACCTCTGGGGGAGAGACCGTCGCCGAGAGGACCGCCCCCGCTACCTGGGGCAGGAGGAGCAGGGCGGCCGCGGCGATGAGGACCCTGGGGCGGACGGGCACGTTCCGGCGCATCGCCCGGTGAGGAAAACACAACCGCCATCCTCTGTCAAGGCGAGCCCCCCGAACAGCCGCGGCGCCGTTGACACGGGCAGGCGCTCTCCGCTATAGTGATTCAGGTAAGAAAATCGACTAGTTAGGGAGACCCGGGGCGAGACATGAACGATAGTTCCCCGGCCTGGGAGGCCCCCCTTCAGGCCAAGGTCGAGGCAAAGACCGGCTCGGTTTTCCTCCTGCACGGAAGCGTCGCGGACTACGTTCCCCTCGGCGGGGACTTCGTCCCGCTCCGCACGTTCCTCACCCGCCGGTTCGGCCACCGGGCGCGCGTCATCTGCTACGACCGCTCCGGCGGCCTCTCCTTCGGGGACAGTCCGACGGAGACCCGGTTCCGGGATCTCGTCGGCTACGGGCTCCCGCCGCCGGCGTCCCCCGACGCGCACCGGGCGCGGATCGCGGAGGCGCTGGGCGAGCCCGGCGGGACGCGCCGCCTCCCCACCGCGCCTGCCCAGGTGATCCCGCTGCTGGACCGCGCGCTGCGGAGTTTCTGCCTCCAGGACGAGGAGCAGGAGCGCGTCCTCCTCATCCTGGAGTTCGCCGAGACGTTGGCGCCGGCGGCGGAACTGGCGGCGCTCTCGGAGGAGGACCGGGCGACCCTGGTCGCCCTCCTGCGTTGGGCGGAGGAGCCACGCCTGGCCGCCGTCGGCACGGTGATCCTCCTTGTGGCCAGTGCCCTGAGCGATCTGCACCGGCGCCTGCGGGACGGCGCCTCCCGGGTGGAGGCGGTGGAAATCTCCCTGCCGGACTATGGCGAGCGCCTCACCTTCCTCCGGGCGCGGGCGGCCGGGGACGGGGGGCGCGGCCGGCTGAGCCTGGAGGAGT
>JAHFDC010000253.1 GCA_023249205.1 Candidatus Methylomirabilota bacterium | reverse complement strand
CGTAGTATTCCACGTTCTCGTCCGGAGAGGCCGGGTCCCACTCCGCCGCCAGCCTCCCGGACTCGTGGACCTTCACCTTCCGGCCGCGCCCGGTCACGTAATACGAGATCTGATCCCCCGGCTGGTAGGGGCGCTCGGCCCGAAGGGCCAGCTCGTAGGCGGCCGCCGGGTTGCGCTTCCTCTGCCGGACCTTCTCCCGGTAACTCTCCAGCGACTCCTGCAACGTCTCGGTCTTCATGAACATCTCGATGTCGAGCTCGTGATTCCGGAAGGCGGACCGGTAGCGGTCCAGGAGGGCCGGGACCTTCTCCTGCTCTCCCGTCAGGGCCAGCCTGAACATCTCCTCCATCCAGCGCCGCTGGAAGAGCTCCAGCCCCCTGGAGCGGAGGCCGGACCCCCGGATCCTGAGGCGCCCCGCCTCGTCCAGCAGGGCGTAGTTCTTCATCTTGTAGGAGAACATGGCCGGGTAGCGGCCGTCGAATTCAAGGGTGATCCCGGCGGGGAGGGTCCGGGTCAGCTCCTCCACCAATGCGGCCTCGGCCCCCGCCCCCCGGGCGGAGGGCGGGGGCATGAAGTACAGGCCGTCCGTGTCCACCTCGATCACCTGGCACCCCCGAGCCTCCAGCCACGCCACCACGGACCGGATGAGCTCGCGCCCCGCCGCCGCGACGCGCTTCGCCTGTTCGAAGTCGTTGAAGTGGCCCACCGAAAAGCCGAGGTACCCGTAGAAAGAATTGATCAAAATCTTGAAGGTGGCCTGGAGGGCCTCCGCCTCCCGCCGCTCCCGTTCCGTGGGCGCCGACCGGGCGGCCGCCTTGGCCTCGAGGCGGAAGGCCCGAAGATCCTTGAGGAGGGCCGGGAAGACCCCGAGCGTGTCGCTCCGAGGGAACAGCCCGTCCTTCAGCATGAGAGAGGGGTAGAGGGAGGCCACGTCGCAGTGCAGGACGGACTCTGCCACCCCCACGTACTTGACGGCGGTGTACCCTCCCGCGAAGGGCTGGGCGGGTCCGGGAACCGGGATGGCCCGCCGCTGCCGCACATACTCCCGGATCAGGAGCGCGTCAATCTTGGTGGCGGTCCCACGCAGGATGACGTTCTGGTAGGAGTAGGGAAAGATCTGCGCCTGCACGAAGTAGGACCGGCTCAGCAGCGCGGCCAGCGCGGCCGTCTCGCGGACATCGTCCAGCGCGTACCGGCAGAGCGTCTCCGGGTCGTGGTCGAAGTACCAGGAGGCCCGGTGGGCCGGGATGGTCACCCGGTCCGGGGCAGTCAGGCTGAAGTGCCGCGCGACCTCCTTGAGCCCGTACCCCTCCAGCTCCCGGGCCGCCACGTCGTAGAAGTTGGCCAGCATCCAGGTGTCCACGATGTGGCGGCCGAAGACCTCGTACTTCGTGTAGGTGATGGTCCGCTCCGCCACCTGGAGCCGGGAGGGATGCCCGGCAAGGGCGCTCCCATCCCGGCCCCACCGGAGGGGGATGGCGTGGCGGGCCGCCCGGGCCTCGAGGTAGGGGAGGTCGAAGCGGAACAGGTTATGCCCCTCCAGGACGTCGGGATCGCGCGCCTGGATCTCCCGGCTCAGTTCCTGGAGCATGGCCGCTTCGGGAAGGTCCCGCCCCGACAGGACCCGTTCCCAGCCGCTGCTGTCGCGAAGCGCGATGGCGGTGATCCGGTCCGCCTCCCGCTCGGCGTTGGGGAACTCGAACCCGGGGGCGCAGTAGGTCTCGATGTCGAGTTGCAGGCGCGTCAACTCCTCGAAGGCGAGCCCGAGGAAGTGGGTCTGCCCCGAGAGGAGAAGGTACTGGTGGACGGGGTCGTTGAAGAAGCGATAGGGAGCGTCGGGGGCGGCGGGCATCTTTCCCGAGACCTTCTGGACGTGGGCCCGGAGCTTCTGTGCCTCCGCCCATCCGGGAACGCGGGCCAGATACCTGAGGGGGACCTCCCCCGCGAGCGCCTCCACCTCCACGGCGCCGCCGTATCCCTTCAGGAGGTCGGTGCCTGCCAGCAGCAGAAAGGGGTGGAACGGGACCCGGCGGCTCACGAGCGACCCATTCTCCCGGGTGTAACAGCAGATCTCGCTCTCCCCGCTTTTCTCGAAGGCCACCAGGTGGGGCGTCGCATCGTGGCCGAAGAGGAGGGCGTTCCCGTAGAGGCTGACGCCCGCCGGCTTCACGGGGCCGCCCCAGCCGGCAGGCCCGGCAAGGCACCCTGGGCGATCGCCTCGAGCAGCCGGGTGAACCCGAGGGCCTTGAAGAGAGTCCCCAGGGCCGCCAGGTCGGGTGGCCTCCGGCGGAAGGCTTCGGGATGGAAGGGGACCGGCAGGTCCGTCCGGATCGTGGCGAGGGTCCGGCTCAGGCGGGCCTGCTCCGCGTGCGCCGCCAGGGCCTCCCGGAGCCGCGGCCGCTTCACCGCCGGAAGGCTGCCGAGGAGATTCTCGATGGAGCCGAACTCGGCGATGAGGTCCTTCGCCGTCTTCTCGCCCACCCCGGGGACCCCCGGGATGTTGTCCACGCTGTCCCCCATGAGGCCCATCACCTCCGGCACGGAGGAGGGGGGGACCCCGAACCGCTCCCGGACCTCCGCCTCTCCCGTCCAGCGGCCCCGCATGCTGTCGTAGAGCCGGACGTGGGGCCCGACCACCTGGCACATGTCCTTGTCGCTCGTCACCAGGACCACGTCGAAGCCGGATGC
>JAHFDC010000062.1 GCA_023249205.1 Candidatus Methylomirabilota bacterium | reverse complement strand
TACACAAGGGGCTCGGCGATCACGGCGGTGAATCCGGCCCGCTCCAGGAAGAGCGAGCTGGCATACGGGGAGGCGGGATAATCGTTCACGATCATCCCCTCGCGGCGCTCCGCGACAGTCCCTGCGATCTCCTCGCCGAGGCGGAGGCGCTTCCCCCGGGTCCACTCCCCGAGGCTGTGCCACGACTGCGGAGAGAGCAGTTGCGCCGTCTCGTCCCACAGGAACACGGCCCCCGACACGGCCCCGAGCAGCGCTGCCGCCCTCTGCGTCACGAGGTTCAGCAGGGTCGGGAGGTCCAGCTCCCGGGTGAGCTCCGACGTGATGGCGCGAAGCGTGTGCATCCGATCGATGCGCTTCGCCAGGGCCCGCTCCGCCCGGATGCGCTCTGTGGCATCGTGCGCCATGCCGCGCGCGATAGGCTCCGCTAACCCTTCCATCCGCAAGGAGTTGCGGTACTCCAGGATCCTCTCCTCCCCGTCTCGGGTCAGGACTTTCATCCGCCCCTGGGCGTACCGCTCCTTCAGGAGCGTGTCGAGGTACGGATCGAACATGTGCAGCACGTCCGACGCCAGGAAGTCGCTGAGCTTGCGACCGATCAATTCCTCCGGCCGCCAATACCCTAGCAGCCGGACCAGCGCCCGGTTGACACTCAGGAACTTCCCCTCCGTATCATGGGTAAAGATGAGATCCTCACTGTGCTCCACCAGGTCGCGATAGCGCTCCTCGCTCTCCCGCATCGCCTCCTCGGCCCGCTTGCGCTCGGTGATGTCCCGGGCGATCGTGGAGGCCCCCGTAATCTCCCCAGTAGCATCCCTGATCGGGGATACGGTGAGGGAGACATGGATTTGGCTTCCGTCTTTCCTCCGTCGGACGGTTTCGAAGTGATCAACGCGCTCTCCCTGCCTGACCTTCTCGAGAATCTGGACCAGCTCATCGGGACGGTCGGGCGGGACCAGCACAGAGATCGGTCTCCCAATCATCTCCTGCGCAGCGTAGCCGTAGATTCTCTCCGCCGACGGGTTCCAGCTCACAATGATGCCGTCCAGGGTCTTCCCGATGATCCCGTCATCCGAGGACTCCACAATGGAGGCCAATCGGGAAAGGGTATCCCCCGCCCCCTTGAGCGCGAGGATTTGCCGTTGCAGGTCGCGGGCAGCCGCCACCGCCTTCTTCGCTCGACGCCGGGCCATGAGGACGAGGAATCCCGCCAGGGCGAAGAGGCCGGTCAGGACGAGGGCGACGACCGGCGCCGCCCCTGAGAACCAGGATTGCGTTGCGCCCGCCGCGCTGGGGGCCTCCCCGGCGAGGCCCACGGCAGCGGTCGCCAGCAGGAGGGAGAGCTGGATGGCTACGTGAGCGAAGAGGGGAACCATGGGTCATGTCAAATGAATGGCCCGGCCGGCTGCGGGGATCCCGGTGTGCATCCTACCACAGGGTACTTCCCCCCGTCAGGCGCCGCAGGAGCGCTTGAACTTCTTGCCGCTGCCGCAGGGGCAGGGGTCGTTACGGCCGGGCCGCGGGGCCGCGGGCGGGCGCGCCTGGAGGCGGAAGCGGAGGTGGACGCCCGTCTTCGTGGTGAGCGGGGGGGGGGGACCCGGGCGAGCAGGGCGGCCCGTCCAGGGGGCCGCATGGGACCTGGGAGGCCGTTCCCGGGATCCCCCCTGGGGGCCGGCCCCGCCCCGGGATCCCGGCCCCCTCGGCCTAAACACCTCTCCCCCGAAGTTCGGACTTGACCACCCCGGCGTTCTGTGGCCACCATGCGCCGTGCCATACCGTGCCGGCCGAGACCGGCAGGTTGCACCGCGAGAGGGGGGGCGATGGCTGGGAGGGAGGCGCAAGAGGCCGCAGAGACGTCACCAGTGGGCGAGCAGAGCCCTCGGGAGGGGATCGAGGCCTGGCTCCAGTGGCTTAACGCCATCCTTGAAACTGCGTATTCCCCGGCCGACGTGGAAACCGGATGCTGACCCCCTTGAGAGGCGAGGCGGTCCGCCTCGGAGGAGAGCACCCAAGCTGGGCCTTCCGGGCTAGACGCATGTCCACCCGGCCCCTGGCCGCTGCGCTGGGGGAGGAGGTGCCTCGCCGGCACCAAGGGGAGCGGATACCGCCTACACGGGGAAGCCGAGAGGTGGGGAGGGCAGCGAAAGGGGAACTACCCGGGGATCTTCCCGCAGAGCCGGCAGGTCAGGCCGGCCGAATCCGTCCGCACCCATTCATGTTGGGTACAGGCGTCCTGGCGGTTCTGACGTGCTTCCTGGGCATCCCGGCGGCGCAGATAGGAGAACGCGTTGCCCGCGAGGATCGCGGCCAAACTAAAGAAGACGGTCAGGGTGCTGATGTCGATCCAGGTGATTGCCATCCGCTCTCCCGGTTGAGTATGAGTCCGCAGGAATCGCTTCAAATGAGAGCGTGCCGAAACATCGCATAGCAATTAGCATGCCACGGGAATCAGGCAGCACCCCGCTCGCCCAGAAAATCTTCGAACCACAGCCAACTCCCCAGATACGCGCCCCTCCGGCATCCTTTGAAGCGCACCGCTCCCCCGGATCAACCTAGAAGACGGAGGAGCGCGATCGGCCCGGCCATATCACGTGTTGCACTGCAGCCACGTCCGTGGCGAGAACCCTCCCAGCCGCCCCCCAAGATTGACGGTCCAGGGGCCCTTTGCTTTCACCTGCCCGGTTGATTTTTGATGCCAGCCCCCAGTCTCCCGCTGCGGGCCGGCGACTCCCCCGCGAGGCCCTGAGCCCCCCCGCCCTCCCCCCGCTGCCCACTGCGGCGGCAGTCGCCGCGGACTCCCTCACGGAGTGGTCAGGCGCCCGGGGGACGGCCTTTTTCCCGGGAATCCTGCCGGCCGTGGAGGGGACCGATCACCGCGGCAGGCGGGCGCCCTCCTCTCCGCGAATCCCTGGGGGGCTTCCTATCGCGCCGTCCCGCCCGCGGCACGGGTCACCGTCCACCTGGACGGCCCGTGTACCCCGGGCCTGACCGATTTCGCCCCATTCCTCCGTCGTGACTGCGCTTCGGACCGTCTCTCCTGGTCTCCTACGCCATCTTCGGCGACCACGCGCTTCTCGTCCGGCCCGGCCCCGCGAGGAGGTTCGCCGGGCCGGCGGGCCCCCCGCGCTGCCCTGGCCGGACCAGCGCCCCACTCTCCTCCGGAGGCTCCCCCTCGGGGCTGACCTCCCCACACCCCCCTTCCCGGCGGCGCGTGGAAGCGACTGCTTTACGCCGGCGCGATCCACCTGGTACTCTTGTGGACGCCGAATGGCCTTCCGGGATATTGCGGCTTGATGCGAAGCGCCAGGGGGAGGGATGCGCTTCACGCGCCTGCACGACCTGAGGTCCGCCGATGGGCAGCCGGTCCCGGCCTACCTCCTGGAGCCGGAGAAGCCGGCCGGGGGGATTGCCCTGGCCCACGGCTACGGGGGCTCAAAGGAGCAGATGCTGGGGCTTGCGGCACGCCTGGCCGAAGCCGGCTATGCCGCGTGCTGCCCGGATTTGCGGGGGCACGGCGAGCATCCGGCTCCGCTCGGCCCCGGGCTCCTTCACGACCTGGAGGCGGCCGTCGGGTGCTGCCGGCGCTACGGGCCCGTGGCGGCCCTGGGCCACAGCCTGGGTGGACGACTCGCCCTGATGAGCAGCGCCGATCTCCTGATCGCCGTCTCCCCCGCCATCCCGAAGCGCCCCTCGGAAGAAGGGCGGGCCATGCTCATCGCGTTCGGGAGCACCGCGGTGCGCACGCCGGACCCGGCGGCCATCCTCCCCCTCCTCCAGGCCCTGGGGCCCGTCCCGGACTCGGGGCGGCCGAAGCTCCTCCTGGTGGCCGAGGGGGACGTGCCAAGTCTCATCGAGGGGGTCGCGGAGGCATCGGCGACCCTCACGGCCGCCGAGCGCCAGGTGATCAGCAGGCACCAGCACCGCCCCGCCGCGCTGCCACAGAGCATCGGGGCCTACCTCCCCCACTGGTTCAACCACACCGATCTCAAGACGAACCCCGAGGTGGCGGAGCGCATCCAGACCTGGCTGCAGGCCCGCTGGGGCGCGAAGGCGAGGTGAAGGGATGGAGGAGCGCCTGGAGTTCACCGGGGAAAGCGTGGCCCTGTACCGGAGGCGGACGGACGGCTCCTGGGACTTGAACCGGCGGGGGGCCCTCGCCGACTTCCTCCGGGAGCTGGCCATGGTCCTCCCGGGGCGCCTCCGAGACCAGACGCTGCTCCTGCCCCCGGGGCTCCGGGTAGTCCGGACGGCCGGCCCCAATACGGCCTTCGTGCTGGAGCAGCCACCGCAGGTCCGCCGCCTGCGCTGGGGGACGGGGCGAACAGGGGATGGGGGCCCGTACCGTGAGGTCCGGCTCGCCTTCCCCTACGTCGTCTGCCTGTTCATCTTCTTCCGGGAGGACTTCGAGGATCTCCGCCTCTATTACCGGACCAGCCCGCTCCAGGGCCTGACCGACCCGCTCTCCTGCCCGAATTTGCTGAACGTGCAGGGGGGGACCGACCTCCTGGCCTGCTGTCGGGCGTGCGTCCGGGGGCGGCCCGAGGAGATGAGCGGTTACCCGCTTGCCGAGCAGGTCTGGCGCCTCCTGGAGTTCTTCTGGGGGACGGCGTTCAACAACGACGTGAAGGACGACACCTTCACCCGGAGCCGGTCCCTCGATTCCCGTATCGCGAGCGTCGAGGCGTGGGAGGCGGCCACGGCCGCCGATCCGCTCTTCGTCCTGCAGGTTCCCTGGACCCCGGCGGGGCTCACCCTCGGGGAGGCCGTGGACCGGCTCATCGCGCTCCGCCCACAGCAGGCGGTCCGGCTGACGGATGCCTCCGCCCTGGGGGACCTCCTTTACCGGACCCCCCAACCGCCCCCGGAGGGCTAACAGGCGGGGGCCGGGCGGAAAGGGTCCACAGGCCGCTAAGTCCGCGAAAACTCTTGCGCGGCGAGGGCGAGCCTTGCTATACTTTCTTGCTAGATTCCCTCTCGGAGCTTGAGGCAGAAGAAAGCCGCGGCACTGAAACCGAGCGAGATGGATCAACCCCCCCGGGCTTCCGTTCTCGCTTGTGGAGGAGCGTCGCGGGGGGGGCCGGGCCGCCGCTGTGACGCCCCGCTGGCGATCCCCCTTGCGGCGAGCCCCTGACGGTCGCCGCGCCATCCTTGCCGGGAGAAGAGTCAGGCATGGAACGCCACATCTACCCCTTCACCGCGATCGTCGGGCAGGACCAGATGAAAAAGGCGTTGATCTTCAACGCCATTGACCCCGCCATCGGGGGGCTCCTCATCAGGGGGGAGAAGGGGACGGCGAAGTCCACGGCCGTTCGGGGGCTGGCCGCGGTCCTCCCCCCGCGGGTGGTGGTCCGGGGCTGCCCCTTCTCCTGCAACCCCGGCCAGCCCGAAGGGCTCTGCCCCCAGTGCGCGGCGACCGTCGCCCAGGGGAATCCCCTCCCGCTCACGGAGGGTCCCACCCCGGTCATTGACCTCCCCCTGAACGCCTCCGAAGATCGGGTGGTGGGGACCCTCGACCTCGAGGAGGCCCTCACGGCGGGGCGGAAGACCTTCGCCCCCGGCTTGCTCGCGGCCGCCCACCGGGCCATCCTCTACGTGGACGAGGTGAACCTCCTGGACGACCATCTGGTGGACGTCCTCCTGGATGTGGCCGTCACCGGGATGAACATGGTGGAGCGGGAAGGGGTCACCTACGCGCATCCGGCCCGGTTCCTCCTCGTCGGGACCATGAACCCCGAGGAGGGGGACCTGCGGCCGCAACTGCTGGATCGCTTCGGGCTGTGCGCGGAGGTGACGGCCGAGAAGGGGGCGGCGGAGCGGAAGGAGATCGTCCGGCGCTCGCTCGCGTTCCAGCGGGACCCGGCCGCCTTCTGCGCGCAGTGGGAGCGGGACCAGGAGGAACTCCGCGACCGGATCGAGGCGGCGCGGAAAGCCCTGCCCACTCTCAGCGCGAGCGAGGGTCTTCT
>JAHFDC010000252.1 GCA_023249205.1 Candidatus Methylomirabilota bacterium | reverse complement strand
CCGAGATCCGACCGCTCCTCCGCGGCGACGGGGGCGACATCGAGCTAGTGGAGGTGGTGGGCAACTCGGCCCGGGTGCGGCTCGCCGGGAACTACGCGGGGCGCCCCAGTTCGATGATGACGCTCCAGTACAGCCTGGAACGGGTGCTGCGGGAGCGGATCCCGGGGTTCGGGGAGCTAATTGCGGAGTGGGTGTCGGGCGAGATTCGCCCGGAGCGTCACCGGTAGCACGCACCGGAAGGAGGGGAATCGAACCATGTTGACCCTGACGCAGGTAGCCGCCGAGAAGGTGAAGGCCATCATGAAGAGCGAGGGCGCCCCCGCGGACCACGGGCTGCGGGTCAGCGTCATGGGTGGGGGCTGCTCCGGCTTCCAGTATCGGCTGATGTTCGACGCGGCCAAGGAAGGGGACGAGATCCTGGAGCAGAACGGGGTCAGGCTGATGGTGGACCCCAAGAGTCTCCTGTACCTGGTGGGGACCGAGGTGGACTTCGTGGACGGCCTCAACGGGTCGGGCTTCACGCTCAAGAACCCCAACGTGAAGGGGAGCTGCGGCTGCGGCCAGTCCTTCCAGGCGTAAGGCGCGGGCAAGGGGGATGCGGGGCGACGCATGCAGGTGAGAACCATTTCGGGACCGGTCACGGAGGAGCAGGAGGAGCGGGACCTCGAGGAGCGGGGGTTGCTCCTGACCACCGTGGACCGGATGGTGAACTGGGCCCGGAAGTCCTCCATCTGGCCGGCCACCTTCGGGCTGGCGTGCTGCGCCATCGAGATGATGGCCGCCGGCGCCTCCCGGTTCGACCTGGCCCGGTTCGGCGCCGAGGTCTTTCGCGCCTCGCCGCGTCAGGCCGACTTGATGATCGTGGCCGGGCGGGTGAGCAAGAAGATGGGTCCGGTCCTCCGGCGCATCTACGACCAGATGCCCGAGCCGAAGTGGGTCATCTCCATGGGGGCCTGCGCCTCCTGCGGCGGCATTTTTAACAACTACGCCATCGTTCAGGGCGTGGACACCATCGTGCCGGTGGACGTGTACGTCCCGGGCTGCCCGCCGCGGCCGGAGCAACTGATCCACGGCATCATGCTCCTTCAGGAGAAGATCGGGAAGGAGCGGCACTCGCTCCGCGACCTCTTCTCCCTGCCCTGGAAGAAGTAGCGGTTTGGTGTCCCACGCGAGATTGGAGATCCCATGACGACATCCACCCAGACCATCGAAGCCCTGGCGAACCGGGAGTACCAGTACGGGTTTGTGACGGAGATCGAGGCGGACTCTGCGCCCCGCGGTCTAAACGAGGACATCATCCGCCTGATCTCGGCCAAGAAGAGTGAGCCCGAGTGGATGCTGGAGTGGCGGCTGAAGTCCTATCGGCATTGGATGAAGGTGGAGCAGTTAAATAAAGAGCCGAAGTGGGCGAACATTCACTACGGACCGATCGACTACCAGGCCATCGTCTATTACTCGGCGCCCAAGCCGAAGAAGGCTCTCCAGAACCTCGACGAGGTGGATCCTGAGCTCTTGAAGACCTTCGAGAAACTCGGCATCCCCCTCGAGGAACAGAAGATGCTCACCGGCGTCGCCGTGGATGCGGTCTTCGACAGCGTGTCGGTGGCGACCACGTTCAAGGAGAAGCTGGCGGAACTGGGGATCATTTTCTGCGCGTTCTCCGAGGCGGTGCAGAAGCACCCCGAGTTGGTGAGGAAGTATATGGGGTCGGTGGTGCCCTACACCGACAACTTCTTCGCGACGCTGAACTCCGCGGTCTTCACTGACGGCTCCTTCTGCTACATCCCGAAAGGGGTGCGCTGCCCGATGGAGCTGTCCACCTACTTTAGGATCAACGCCGCCGAGACCGGCCAGTTCGAGCGCACCCTGATCATCGCGGAGCCGGGCAGCTATGTCAGCTATCTGGAAGGCTGCACCGCCCCGATGCGGGACACGAACCAGCTGCACGCGGCGGTGGTGGAGCTGATTGCCCTCGACGACGCCGAGATCAAGTACTCGACCATCCAGAACTGGTACCCCGGGGACAAGGAGGGGAAGGGCGGCATCTACAACTTCGTCACCAAGCGAGGCAAGGCGTTGGGGAGGAACTCGAAGATCTCGTGGACGCAGGTGGAGACCGGCGCCGCCATCACCTGGAAGTACCCCGGCGTCATTCTGCAAGGAGACCACTCCATCGGCGAGTTCTACTCCGTGGCCCTTACGAATAACTACCAGCAGGCCGATACCGGCACCAAGATGATCCACATCGGCAAGAACACCCGGAGCACCATCGTCTCCAAGGGGATCAGTGCCGGGCACGGCCAGAACACCTACCGGGGGTTGGTGAAGATCGGCAAGGGGGCCAAGGGGGCGCGCAATTACACCCAGTGCGACTCCCTGCTCCTCGGGGATCAGTGCGGCGCCCACACCTTCCCCTACATCGAGGTCAAAAACGCCTCGGCCCAGATGGAGCACGAGGCGTCTACGTCCAAGATCGGGGAGGACCAGCTCTTCTACTGCACCTCGCGGGGGCTCGCCAAGGAAGACGCGGTCAACCTCATCGTGAACGGCTTCTGCAAGCGGGTCTTCCGGGAGCTCCCCATGGAGTTCGCCGTGGAGGCCCAGAAACTCCTCAGCGTGAGCCTGGAGGGGAGCGTCGGCTAGACGGGCCCCCGACGCGGGGAGCCCACCGGGGCGCGCAGTCCGGGCGGCAGG
>JAHFDC010000251.1 GCA_023249205.1 Candidatus Methylomirabilota bacterium | reverse complement strand
CGGTGGCCTGCTTCCTCCCCCCCGGCTACACCCGCACGCACCTTCCCGCGGCGCACTACCCGGGCCCCGCGCCCTATCTCCCCCTCTGGGCCTACACCGCCTGCGGCTTCGCGGACAACGGCTTCGTGGCGGCCGCCGTGCGGGTGGACCCGGTGGACCACTCAGAGCCACACTACTACGATGACCGGGAGATCCTGCCGCGCGTGGAAGCCACGCTCCGGCAGCACCCCGAAAACCGCCTCTGGAAGCAACTGAAGGTCTGCGCCCTCACCTACCACTGCCTCCCCGCCAAGAACGCTTTCCTCGGGCGCTGGGAGATGCCGCTTCCCACTTCGGCCTCCTGCAATGCCGACTGCGTGGGGTGCATCTCGCTCCAGCCCGCGGGGGCATGCCAGGCCTCCCACGAGCGGGTCCTGTATCGGCTGACGGCAGAGGAGGTCGTCGAGGCCACGCTCCCCCACCTGCGGCTTGCCGAGGACGCCATCGCCTCCTTCGGTCAGGGGTGCGAGGGGGAGCCGCTTCTCCTGGTGGACCTGCTGGAGGGGGTGATCCGCGGCCTGCGGGAGAAGACCGACGCCGGGACCATCCACTGCAACACCAACGGCTCGAGCGCCGCCGCTGTCGCCCGGCTGGCCCGGGCCGGCCTGGATAGCATCCGGGTGAGCCTCAACTCGGCCCGGCCGGAGACCTACACGCCATACTACCGCCCCCGCAATTACGGCTGGCAGGACGTGGCCGACGCGATCGCCGCCGCGACCGAGCACGGCCTCTTCACCAGCATCAATCTCCTGGTCTTCCCCGGCGTCACCGACCGGGAGGAGGAGGTCGAGGCCCTCTTTGCGCTGATCCGGCGGACGGGCCTCCACATGGTCCAGATGCGCAATCTCAACATTGACCCGCGCCTGTACCTCGCGGCCGTCCCGCCGCCCCGGGGGAAGGTCCTGGGCATCCGGACGCTCCTGCGCCTCCTGCGGAAGGAGTTCCCCCATGTGGAGATCGGCTACTTCAACCGCCCCAAGGCCCTCTTCGGCCAGCGCCTCTGCGAGCGGCTCCCGCTGTAGCCTCTCCGCGACGGCCTTGGCCCTCCTTCTTCTAGTGGCGCTCGCGGGGCTCGTGGTCGCGCAGGAGCCGCGCCTCGTCTACCAGGATACCAATGTGGAGGCGGTGGTCGAGCAGGCCGGGACCGGCGTGGGGAACCGCGTCATGCTGGACATCACCTTCACGAACAAAACGACCCGGCCATTGAGCCGGGCCAGTGTCACGCTCCGCTTCTATGATGCCAACAATCGCCTCCTGCAGGAGGTGACGGTGCCCGTGATCGCCATGGACACCCCCGTGGCGAAGGTCAAGTACACCGCCCCCGCCCACGCCCGCCTCGAACTCGGCCCCGTCACCTACGCGCTCACCCCATAGGCTGTGACTGGTGCCCCGGAAGGGTCTGAAGTGGGGCGGGGAGAAGGAAGTCCTGAGACCGCCGACCTGGTCGGGGCAGGAATAGGCCAGCCGAGAAGGATGAGCCCAACGCTGGGCAGGTCTACGGCAAATGCATTCAACGCCCGCTGGCAGCGCTCGCGGACCCGCGGCCGCTCAGCCCTAGCGTTCGCCGAAGGCCTCAGGGTGGTGTATCCTGAGGGAGAGCATGGCCAAGGGTAGACAAGTCATTGATCGTCGGGGCAGAATCTGGACGGTTTCGAAGGTACGCTGGGAGCGAGCGGGCGAAGCGGATTTTCGATTTTGGTACGAAGGGCTGACGCCCGAGGAACGCGTCGAAGCAGTCGCTGCCGCACTCGAAGGTTGCCTCAAGACGCGAGGACGCGATGGCATCCCGAGACTACGAAGAGTTCATCGCCGCGTTGAACGACCATGGGGTACGGTATCTCATCGTCGGCGCCTACGCCGTAGCCTTTCACGCTCGTCCTCGCGCTACCAGGGATCTTGATATTCTGCTGGATCCGACCCCAGCCAACGCGCGGAAGGCACTGGATGCGTTGCGGGACTTCTTCGGGGGAGCGAACCTCGGGTACACGGTCGCAGATCTGACAGACCCCCGGTGGATCATTCAACTCGGGGTTGCGCCTGTCCGAATTGACCTGCATTCCCATTTGCCCGGCTGTCCAAGGTTTCAGGCGGCCTGGAAGAACAGGGTCGAAGCCCGGTTTGGGACCGTCCCGACCTACTATCTGGGACTGCGTGATTTGATCCGGGCCAAGGACGCGGCAGGTAGGGCGCAGGATCGTGCGGATGCCCGCGTACTACGGCAGGCCGAGGGCCAGCGTCAGCGTACAAAGCGCTCCAGCCGCCGCCGCGTACCGGAGCGTGGCTGATCTTGGTCGTTGGCTGGCCTGCGCACGACTGAACCGCATCAGTAAGTTCCCGGAGCCGCCCTGGTCCTGCTGGTGGGACTGGGGGGCCGGCGGCCGGCCAGGAGGCGCGGCTCATCTACCAGGAGAGCAATGTGGAGGCGGTGGTCGAGCGGGCCGGGACCGGGGTGGGGGACCGTCCCATTCTGGACATCACCTTCACGAACAAAACGACCCGGCCATTGAGCCGGGCCTCAGTCACCCTCCGCTTCTACGACGCCGGCAACCGCCTCCTGCGGGAGGTGACGGTGCCCGTGATCGCCATGGACACCCCCGTGGCGAAGGTCAAGTACACCGCCCCCGCCCACGCCCGCCTCGAACTCGGCCCCGTCACCT
>JAHFDC010000250.1 GCA_023249205.1 Candidatus Methylomirabilota bacterium | reverse complement strand
CGGTACTTGGAGGCCTTCCCGAGGCGCGTCTCGCTCAGGTCCAGGGCCAGCGCGGTCGTGCGGGGGGCCACCCACTCGGTCACCGCCCAGAGCGTGGCGCACACGGCCGCCCCCAGGAGCAGGAGGGGCGCCGCGATGCGGAGCGTGCTTGCGTGGCCCATCCGCATGGCCAGGACCTCATTGTGCCGGGCCAGCGTCCCCAGGCTCAGCACGCAGGCGAGGAGGACGGAGACCGGGGTCACCTCCGGCAGGAACTTCGGAATCAGGAGGAGGTAGTAGAGGGTAACGTCTCCGAGCCGCGCCCCCGCCTGGAGGAACCGCCCCACGTTCTCGAGGAGGTTGACCAGGACGTACACGCTGGTCAGGATGGCGAGGGCGAGGAGCAGGGCCTTCAGCGCTTCCCGCAAGAGGTAGCGGTCAAGGGTGCGCATGCCGCTTTCGCTCCCAGCGGATCAGGCTGCCGAGGCGCCCCTCCTCCCCGCCGCGGAGCAGCAGGGCAAGGCCGAGCCCCCCGATGACCACGACGGGCAGCCAGGCCCCCGCCGGCGCCGGCAGGCGCCCCTGGATCGCGAGCCCCTCGCCGGCCACCATCAGGAGGTAGTAGGCGAGGGCGATCAGGAAGCTCAGCGCGAGGCTCGCCCCGCGTCCACTGCGGCGGACCTGGATCCCCAGCGGCGCCCCCACCAGGACGAGGACGATCGCCGCCACCGCGTTCGCGAACTTCTGGTGGACCTGGAAGGTGAACGCCGCGGCGCTCCGCCCGCTTCCCTGCGCCTCCCGGATGGCCTGGTTCAGTTCGGCGAGGGTCATCTCCCGCGGCGAGCGCTCCCGCTCCCCGGCCGCTCCGGCCGCGTCCGGATCCAGGTGGATCTCATGGCGCCGGAACGTCACGAGACGGTAGCGCGCCGGGTCGGCCGCCGGCCGGCTGTGCAGGGTCCCCTCCTCGAGGGTGAGCGTTACGTCGCCCGCCTCCCCCTCCCCCCGGAGGCGTCCGCGGGCTGCAAGGATCTCCCGGGGCTGGTCGGGGTCCTGGGCGTCGGCCACGAAGATCCCCTTGAGTTCCCCGGTCGCGTCGTCCACCTCCTGAACGTACAGGATGAGACCATTCAGGTCAGCGCTGAAGAGCCCCTCGGTCAGAGCCAGCGTGGCCTTGGTCCGGGAGAGACGGAGGAGGAGGTCGTGGAAGCCCTGGGTCCCCTGCGGGACCGCGGCGAGCGACAGATACGCAGAAGCGGCGGCAGCCGCCGTGCCGAGGAGCAGGGCGGGCACGATGAGCCGGTAGAGGGACCAGCCGGACGCCCGGAGGGCGAGGACCTCGTTGTCGGCCGCCAGCCGGCCGTACGCGTTCAGGGTGCCCAGGAGCACCGCCATGGGAATCGTGATGACCAGAAAGGAGGGGAGAAGGTAGAGGAACAGGGTGAGGACCGTCCCCGCCGGCACGCCCCGCGTCACGATCAGTTCCATGAGCTTGAGCAGCCGGCCCGCGAAGAGGACGAGGGTGAAGAGGAGGAGGCCCAGCCCGAGCGACGAGAGCATCTCCCGCAGGATGTACCGGTCCACGATCCGCATCGGCCCCTCCGCCCGGCATCCTACCCGAGCCGCTCCGAAAGTTCACGGGAAAACTCCCCCCCTTGCCAGCGTGGCGGGGGGGCTGGTATAGGTCGGCCACGGGGCGGGAGGGGGGAGCGGTGGGGGGAGGGACGTCGCAGCCGGTGCCGCGGCCGCTCCTTGCCTTCGCAGCGGCCTTCGCGGCCGGCGCCCTCCTCGCGGAGCAATGGGGCCGCCTGCGCGTCCCCCTCCTCGCCGGCCTAGCCGTCCTGTTCCTCATCGCTGCCGTATGGTGGCGCGCCCGCCGGCCGGCGGCAGCCCTGCTTGCTCTCCTCGGGGTCTTCGCGATGGCCGGGGCGCTCCGTCTCCTGGCCGTCGTCGAGCCTCCCGACCCCACCCATCTCGCCCACCTGCCGGCCGATTGGACCCCGCGCCGCTGCCGCTTGGTCGGCCGGATCGCGGCTCCGCCCGAGGAGCCGGTCCCCGATGCGCCAGGCGTAGGGGAGCCGGACCGCGTCGTCCTGCGGATCGAGGCGGAGCGGCTCGCTTGCGGGGAGGGGGCCGTCCCGGCGAGGGGCGCCGTTCGCCTCGCGCTGTACGAGGCCCGGGGGGAGTACCGGCTCGGCGATCGTGTCGAGGGGACCTTTTCGTTGCGGCGCCCCCGGGGGACCATCAACCCCGGCGGCTTCGACTACCGTCGCTTCCGCGAGATCCAGGGGATCGCCCTCGAGGGCTGGGCCCGGGAGGCCCAGGCTGAACTCGCGATCGAGCCGCTCCCCGGGGGGTGGCTCGGCCGGGGCATCGCGGCCCTGCGGAAGCGGATGCTCCTCCGCCTCCAGGAGGCGGTGGGCGGGGAGGAGGGCGCGCTCGTCCGGGCTATCGTTCTCGGGGACCGCTCGGGGCTGTCCGAAGCGACCGTCACCGCCTTCCGCGAGTCGGGGACGTATCACATCCTGGCGATCTCCGGCCTCAACGTGTCGCTGCTCGCGGGGGCCTTCCTCTTGCTCCTGCGCGCACTGCGCGCGCCGCCCCGGGCTTCCGCCGCCGCCGCGGTCCTCCTCGTCGTCTTCTACGCGGCCCTGGCTGGGGGGAGCGCCTCGGTCATCCGGGCGGCGGTCATGACGGCCGTGCTCCTGCTCGCCCTCATGC
>JAHFDC010000249.1 GCA_023249205.1 Candidatus Methylomirabilota bacterium | reverse complement strand
CGGCGAGGGCGACGAGGCGCGCAAGGGCCGGAGCGGGCCAGCCGGCATCGTCGTCCCGCCACCAGAAGGCGGCTCGGCGCCCCCAACTCTGCCAGGCGTCCAGTTCGGCAGCCAGGGCTTGCCAGGCCGCCTCGTCCCATGCCCCGCTCGCGGGCATCGCGGCTCCTTCTGCGGAGCGGGCCGGTGGCTGGTTGGCCCCAGCCCGCTCGTCACCTTTGCGGGAGGGTGATGCTATAGTTAGCGCCGCGCCCGAGCCGTCCCTGCCCGGTGCCACTCGGATCCGAGGATGAGCCGACTCGACTCCCACATCCAGCAGAAGATCGCTCAGCGGGACAGCATCAACCTCGCGGCCCGATGGTTGGCCGGAAAAGACGGAGTCATCGTCGAGTTCGGGCTCAGCACGGGGCGGTCCTACTCGCACCTGCTCGAGCGCTTCCCGGGCCGGGAGATCTTCTGCTTCGACCGGCTGGACAAGACCCATCCCCGATCCCGGCCGCCGGCTGGCCACCTCTTCCTCGGCGAGTTCACCGACCTGCTCGCGGACGCTGCCCTCCAGGCCCGCTTCGCCGGTCGAGTGATCCTCGCGCACATTGACATTGGCTCCGGCGGTCCCGAGGACGAGGTGATCCCCGAGTTGGTGATGGATCGGATCGCTCACTGGCTGAAGCCGGGGGCCCTCGTGCTGAGCGATCAGGACCTGACCCTGCAGCCGGCCTGGCAGATGGAGCGGGTGGTCACGGCGGGGGAGGTCGAGCACGCCGGTCGCTACAACGTGTACCGGCGCCGGACACCCTGAGGCCGGCGTCCAGGGCGCGCGCGCGCCCCCCGCACCTGCCTGGCGGCGATCACCTCGTCCACCAGGTCCTTCAGGATCTCCACCGAGCGACTCGCGCCGTCCAAGTCGAAGCGGGATCGCGCCGGGAAGCCCGGCGCGGTGAGGGCGTCGTCCATGGCGGCGGCGAGCCGCGCGGGCGACAGTTCGCCCTCTTCGACCACCTTGAGCAGCCCCCGCTCCGCCAGGATCCGCGCCCGCAGCGGCTGCTCGTCGCCGCTCCCCTTGTATGGCACCACGACCGCGCGCACGCCGCTCGAGACCACGTCCAGCACCGTGTTGTAGCCCGCCTGGCTGACCGAGAGCGCGGCGCCCCGCAGCAGCGCGGGGAAGTCGTCCCGGAAGGTCTCCAGAACCACTCCGGGCCGGCCCGCCACGGGGCCGAGCCCTGCCACCAGGGTTTCGATCTCGCGCCGCGATCCGTCCGGCAGGTACGGCCCCGTGATCACCCGCCACGGGAGGGCGGCCGCTGCCGGGTACAGGGGACGCGCCGCCAGGGCCGCCTCGAGGAGCGGTCCCGCCACGCGCCCGCCGCCGCCGGAGATGACAACCTCGCCGCGGGGGGTGGTTCGAACCGACACGGGTCGGGAGGGGGCCAGGTATCCCGTGTAGGTCAGCGCGTCATCGAGCCGGTCGGCCAGGCCGAAGGTGCGGGAGAGCGGGATCACGTCGGGGCTCCCGTGCACGAGGATCCGGTCCACCCACTGGCGGACGACCGCCAGCACCGTGGCCTCGTACCACGGCTGATTCCCCTTGCTCACCAGGATGTCCCTCAGGCTGACGACCACCCGTGGGGCAGCCGGGCCGCGCCGGCGGCGGTCCTCGGCGACGGCCAGGAGGAGCGGCACCAGCTCGAACGCGAACGCGTGCCGGCCGAACGGGAAGAGTTCGAGGAGGACGAGGGCCGGGTCAGACCGCGAGAGGAGCGCGAGGAGCCGGGCCCGGCGATCATCGAGGAAGCGCTGGTCGGGCGCGCTCCCATCCGGCAGGACCGCCGCGCTCGCGGCGCCATCGGCAGCGGTGAGGGGGGGGAGAGGGACCTCTTCTGCCCCGCCGAGGTCGAGTCCCGGCACCGGCAGCCCCCCCGCGACGAAAAGGACGCGCTCGCCCGCCTTCGCCAGGGCCTCCGCGAGCAGGGCCCCCCGCTTGAGGTGGCCCACCCCCAGGAGGTGCTGGCAGTAGAACAGGATCGGCGGGCGGCTCACGGCAGTCCCAACCGCGCGAGGCCCTTCCCGAGCCTGCCTTGGAGGACCTGCATGCTGCGCTCCGCAGCGACGAATCGGCGGGCCGCCTCCCCCATCCGCTGGCGCTGGACGGGGTCGTCCAAGAGGTTTCGAACCCCGTCGGCAAACGCCTCGGGGGTCGGATCGGTGAGGAGCCCACCGCCCGGCGCCACCATGAAGTCCGGGCCGGGTCCCCGGCAGGCCACGACCGGCAGCCCCGCCGCGGCCGCCTCCAGGTACACCAGGCCGAGCGCATCCCCGATGCCGGGGAAGGCGAGAATGTCCGCACCGAGATAGATCGGGGGGAGCGCCTGGGGCTCCAGGGTTCCCAGGAGGCACACCCGGTCGGCCGGAAGGGGCGCCATGACAGCCTCCACCTCCGGTCGGGCCGGACCGTCCCCCACGACCAGGAGGCGCCATGGACGCCCCGGCGCGTCAGCGTGGAGCCGGGTGAGGGCCGCGGCCAGGAGCCGGTAGGAGTCGAGCTTGTCCGCTGGCCGCATCATGGCGACGGACAGCACCAGCGGCCCATCCGAGGCGGGGAAGCGGCCCCGGAGAGCCGATCGGTGCGCCGCCCGCGTCGGGCTGCTCACCTCGAACCGGGTGGTGTCCACGGCAGGCGGCAGCAGCAGCAGGCGCTGCTCGGCGAACCA
>JAHFDC010000061.1 GCA_023249205.1 Candidatus Methylomirabilota bacterium | reverse complement strand
CATGTCGGCCAGGGCCTTGGCCGCCTTCGCTTCCGCCTCCGCCCGATAGTGCAGGTTGGCCTCCTTGGTGTCCGCCCCCTTCTTGTGGTTCGCCTCTGAGGCCGCGTTCAGCTCCTTGGCCAGGCTCACCATCGCCTGGGCCGCCGCCTTCGCCTTGGCGTCGGCGACCTTCCCGACGGCCGCTTCGGCCTTCGCGATGGACTCCCCCGCCGCCTTCTGGAGCTTCGGGCACGTGAAGGCCAGCGCGGTCCCTGCCGCCACCAGCACCGCCAGCGCCACCGCCACCACCACCGTCATCCGCCGCATCACACGCCTCCCTTCGCTGCGTTCACTCCGCGCCGGAAGCCGTGCCCCGTACCGGGAGGACCCGGCGGGCGCCCCGGCGCCTACCCTCCACAACTCCAGCCTTCCCCCCAGGGTTCCCGCCTCGTGCCGCTCCAAGAGCAATCCAGGCCAATCCTGCCAGACCGTGCTGCCGCGGGTCCTGTCGCCGGCGTGCCCCACCCGCGGCTCGGCCGCCATCCGAGGGGCAATTCGTTGGCCCGGGACTATGGGGCCTTCCGGATCTTCAGGTACACCCGGGCCAGCGCCGCCTCCTCCTGCTCCGAGACCAGGCTGTAGGCCAGGTCCCCCTGCTTCCAGATCAGGAGGTTGTGCCGGTCGGCCCGGGCCAGGTAGGGGCGGAACGTCTCAATCTGCATCCGGTTACGGGCCGGGATCTCCAGGCCCCGGCCCGGGAGGACGAGCAGCGTGCTCGTCCGTCCGGTCCGGTCCCGGTAGAGGATGGCGACACCCTTCTCGCCCATGACCACGCTCGGATACACTTCGAGAAGCTCCAGGTCCGGATCGCCAACAAACAGGCGCTCCAGCGGCAGGCCGAGCGTCTCGCGCAGGTACCCGAGGAGGGCACCCCTGTCGGGCCACTCCGCGCGCCAGCCGCGGCTCAGCGCGGCCCGGGAGTGCTCGGCAAGAGAGGCCTGGGTGAGGAGCTGAATCGGCTCCGCCCGGCGGGCCAGGAGGAAGTAGAGGGAGGGCGCGAGAAGGAGAGCCGTCAGCAGGGCGGCGGCGAGCGCGGCCCGTCCGGGAGTCGGCAGAAGCCCGGCCAGGCGCCCGCCGAGGCTGGGGCGGCGGGCGAGGAGGCGCTCCACCCGCTCCCGGAGCGAGGCCGGCGCCGCCACGCGGGAGGCGTGAGCCCGGACGAGGTCCCGAACCTCACGGTGGGCGGCGAGGAGCGGCCCGCAGGCCGGGCAGGAAGTGGCGTGCCCCTCGACAGCCTCCGCCACCTCGCCTTCCAGCTCCCCGGTCAGGAGATCGGGCACGAGAGCCTGGACAGCGCGGCACTCGGGGCGTGTCCTTGGCCCGCTCATGAACGGTAGTCCTTGAGCATCTCTCTGAGCATCCCCCGCGCCCGGAAGAGGCGCGACTTGACCGTGCCCACCGCGCAGCCCTGGATCAGGGCGACCTCCGCCATCGAGCACCCGAGCAGGTCCGCCAGCAGGACCGCCGTCTGGAACTCCTCGGGGAGCCGGTGGAGCGCGGCGCTGAGGTCGAGGGCCGAGCCTTCGTCCCCCACCGGGGTCCCGATGGGGTTCAATTGCCCCGGGCCCGGTCCCCCTTCCGCCCCCCCTGCCGGCACGGCGAAAAGCGCGTGATCGCGCCCGCGCTCCTTGCGGGCCGTCAGGTGCAGGTTCCTCATTATCTGCAACATCCAGGCGCGCAGATTGGTTCCAGGCGTAAAGGTGTGGGCATACCTGAGCGCGCGCAGGAAGGTTTCCTGGACCAGCTCCTCGGCTTCCCGGGAGTCCCGGACGAGCCACCGCGCCAAGGCGTAGAGGCTGTCCAGGTGCCGGATGGCCTCGCTGCGGATCGGGTCGTCGGGACCACTCATGGCCGGCCGCCCGGGGCGCCTTGACAGCCCTTGGCGATTCTGTTTGACTGCCCGCCGGAGGGGCCCATGGGGAACGTTCCCCTCTGTGATCTGACGGGGAAGGTCGCCCTCGTGACCGGGGCGAGCCGGGGGATCGGCCGGGCGGTGGCGTTCGCGCTCGCCCGCCACGGGGCCGACGTGCTGGTCAACAGCCGGAAACGGGACGGAGCGGAGGCAGTCGCGTCAGGCATCCGGGGGCTGGGCCGGCGGGCCGTCGCGCTGCCGGCCGACGTGCGGGACCCGGCCGCCGTCGCTACCCTCGCGGAGGCGGCGGGCGCCTTCGCCCCCCACCTAGACATCCTGGTCCTGAACGCCGGCATCAGCCCGGTCTACGCGCGGGTCGAGGCCCATCGCCCCGAGGAATGGCAGGCCATCCTGGACACGAACCTGACCGGCGCCTTCCTGTGCGCCCGCGCGCTGGCGCCATCCCTCACGGTCCGACCGGGCGGCCGGGTTCTGGTCATGGCCTCCATCGCGGGGCTGGTGGGGCTCCCCCGGTTGGCCGCCTATAATGCCACGAAGGGGGGGCTGCTGCAACTGACGCGCACGCTCGCTCTGGAATGGGCGCAGCACGGCGTGAGGGTCAACGCCCTCGCCCCGGGCTTCATCGAGACCGACATGACCGCGCCGCTCCGCGACCATCCGGCGTTGCGGCGGACGATACTTCAGCGGGTCCCCATGGGCCGCTTCGGGCAACCCGAGGAAGTCGCGGCAGCCGCCCTCTTCCTCGTCTCGGATGCCGCCGCCTACATCACCGGGACCGTGCTGACCGTGGACGGGGGATGGACGGCAGCGTAAGGCCGCGGATTTCCCCTTGCCTTGGGCTGGCCTTTCCGGTACGCTGGCGGGCGCTTGGGCGGTTGAACTCCCGCACGAGGAGCAGATGCAGAAGGTGGTGGCCGTGGGGGCCGACCACGCCGGCTTTCCCCTGAAGGAAGACCTCAAGGCCTACCTGAAGGAGCAGGGCTACGAGGTCCGAGATGTGGGGACTGACTCGGTGGGGTCGGTGGACTACCCTGACTTCGCCGTCCGGGTGGCGGAGGCGGTCGCCTCGGGGGAGGCCCCCTGGGGCCTGCTGATCTGCGGGACGGGGATCGGCATGGCCATCACGGCCAACAAGGTCCCGGGGGTCCGGGCCGCCTGCTGTGCCGACCCCTTCTCGGCCCGCATGGCCCGGGCCCACAACGACGCCAACATCCTGACGATGGGAGGGCGGGTGGTGGGGCCGGGCCTCGCCCGCGAGATCGTGAAGGCATGGCTCGAGAGCCGCTTCGAGGGGGGACGCCACGCCCGGCGGACGGCCAAGATCGAGGCGCTGGAAGAGCGCGTCGGTAGAGGGGGACAGAGGGAGCGGTCGGCGCCCGGCGGGCCGGGACCGGCCAGGGGCGAGGGGCACGAGAGGTGACAGGAGGAGAGGGGATGTCAACGATCGCGTACGTCCTCATCGAGGCGGCATCCGACAAGGCCCGGAGCGCACTGAAGGCCGTCCAGAAGATCCCGGGCGTGAAGATGGCCCACGCCGTGACCGGTCCCTACGACATCATCGCCCACGTGGAGGCCGAAAACATTGACGCCCTCGGGAAGGTGGTCCTCTCCAAGATCCGGACCATCAGCGGGATCACCAAAACCCTCACCTGCGTGGCGGTCGAGGTCCGATAAGTTTTCCCTTTGAAACCAGCGCGCCGCAGGCTGCCCGCCTGCGGCGCATTCCTTTCTTGCCCGGGGCCGCCCGGCCGACGCCTGCGGCCTCCCGGGGCCGCCCGCCGGGGGTCGGCCGCGACGCAGCCCCTTCCGGGTCGGGGGCGGTGGAGCGCGCGGCCCCCGAGAATGGAACGTGCGCCTTCCGGCCTCCCGGGGCCGCCCGCCGGGGGTCGGCCGCGACGCAGCCCTTTCCGGGCATCGGGCAGAGGAGCGGCCGGCCCGGGAACAGGGCGGCCCCGGGATCCCCGAGCCGCTAGCGGGCGAGCCGGAGCCCGATCTCGACCAGCGTGCGGACGGCCACCCCGGTCCCCCCCTTGACCCGGTAGCCCTTCTCCTTGTCGCTTTCAAAAGTGCCGGCGATGTCCAGGTGAACCCAGGGCGTCTTCTCCACGAAGTGCGCCAGGAACTTGGCAGCCGTGATGGCCCCGCCCTTCCGGCCCCCCGTGTTCTTGATCTCGGCCACGTCGCTCTTGATCAGCTCGCCGTACTCCTCGTCCATGGGGAGCTGCCAGACCTTCTCCCCCGCCGCCTCGCTCGCCTCCCGGACGGCCGCCATCCAGCCCTCGTCGTTGGCGAAGGCCCCGCTCCGGATCGTCCCCAAGGCCACCACGCAGGCGCCCGTGAGGGTGGCAACGTCCACCAGGCGCGGGGCGCCCTGCTGCCGCGCATAGGTCAGTGCATCGGCCAGGATGAGGCGCCCTTCCGCGTCCGTGTTGATGACCTCGATGGTCTTCCCGCTCATGGTCCGCAGGATGTCCCCCGGCCGGCTCGCGGTCCCGCTGGGCATGTTCTCCACGGCCGGGATCACCCCGAGGACATGGACCTTTGCCTTCAGGCGGGCCAGGGCGGAAACCGCCCCGATGACCGCGGCCCCCCCCGACATGTCCCCCTTCATGCTCTCCATGTTCTCGGCCGGCTTGAGCGAGATCCCCCCCGTGTCGAAGGTCACCCCCTTGCCCACGAAGGCGACGACCGGCTTGCCCTGCCGGCCTCCCCGGTGGCGGAGGACAATGAGGCGGGGCGGATTGGCGCTCCCCTGGGCCACGCCCAGCAGGGCCCCCATGCCGAGCCGTCGCATCTGTTCCCGCGCGAGGATCCGGCAGGAGAAGCCCGAGGCCTTGGCGGCCGCGGCCGCGGCCGCCGCCAGGGCAGCCGGGGTGAGATCATTGGGCGGGGTGTTCACCAGGTCGCGGGCCAGCGTGACCGCCTCGGCCACGACCCGCGCGCGCCCGACGGCGTCCTCGAGGGCCCGCCGGCCCGCCGCCTCGCGCGTCAGGATACTCAGTTCCTCCAGGACCTTCCGGTCCTTCTCCGGCTTCTTGTACCGATCGAAGCGGTAACAGCCCAGGATGGCCCCCTCGGTCACCGCCTGGGCCACGGCCGCCGGGTCGAGACCACCGGCCCCGGCTCCGTGCAGAATGGTGCCCGCGCTGCTCGCGCCGGTCCGCCGGAGGAACCGCAGGGCCTCCCCCATGACGGCCCGGACCCCCTCCAGGTCGAACTGCTCCTTCTTGCCCAGGCCCACCACGAGGACCCGGGATGCCGGCAGGCGGCCGAAGGTGTGAAGGGGAGTCGCCTCCCCCACTTTCCCGGTCATTTCCTTCCGCCGGATGAGGGCCCCGATCGCGCCGCCGAGCGCCTTATCCACGGCTCCCGTGGCTCCCCCGGGCTCGGTGACCCCCTCGAAGAGGTTGACCACCAGGGCATCGCCCCGATAGGCGGTCACATCCTGAACCCGGACCGGGATCCGGGCCGGCTCCGCAGGCGTCCTGGCAGCCATGGTGAGATCCTCCCTGAGCAACAGTCCGGGGTGGCTCCTCCGCCACCCGGGCTACGGCTTCGCGTCTCCCGGAGCCGCCCGCCCGGGCTGGCCGCGACGCAGCCCTTTCCGGGCATCGGGCGGAGGAGCGGCCGGCCCGGGAAAAGCACGGCACCTAGCGAGGCGGCGTTGCTACCGGGCCAGGCGCAGCCCAATCTCGATGAACGTGCGGCCTCCCGGCGCCGCCCCCTTGTGTGACTCCAACAAATTGTTCCTCATTCTCACGCGACGGATCGCGTGCCGGGCCGAATGACGGGCATCACGAGGCCCGAGGGAGGAGCGGGCCCCCACCTCCGGTGGGTGCCCGCCCACCGGAGGTGGGTGGGAGGCGTACGCCGTGTGTACGTCGAGGACCGCCGCGGGCACCACCAGAAGGGTGGTCGGAAAACGAAGTGAGGCGACGTCAGTTGGCCCGGCACTAATACAAACGAGATACATTGTGTGACAAAACGTCCGGGTGGCGCCGGATGCCGCCCCCTGGCCCCCGTAGCGGAGGGGGGTCCCATCGGCGCTTGGCCGATGGGGGGAACCACGGGAGGGTTCCCCACGGGGCCCGGGGGCCGGGGCGGCG
>JAHFDC010000248.1 GCA_023249205.1 Candidatus Methylomirabilota bacterium | reverse complement strand
CCCGGCCTCGCCCTGGACCCCGGGCGGCTGGAGCAAGAGGTGGTGCTGTTCGCCGGCCGGACCGACGTCACCGAGGAAGGGGCGCGCCTCACGAGCCACGTGACCCAGTTCCGGGAGTTGCTGGAGACGCCGGGCCCGCAGGGGCGGAGGCTCGAGTTCCTCCTCCAGGAGATGCACCGCGAGGTCAACACCCTGGGGAGCAAGGCGGCCGACGCGGCCATCGCGGCCGAAGTCGTGGCCATGAAGGCCGAACTGGAGAAGGTGCGGGAGCAGCTCCAGAACGTGGAGTGAGGGGGGGCGCGACCTCGGTGGACGCGGCCAAGGGGCGCCGGACGCAGGCCATCACCCCCGATCGAGGACGACGGCGCGATTCTCCCGGCGCTCCAGGTCGGAGACGCCGGCCCGGCGCCCGGCGGGCAAGCGGGCGAGGGGGTGGCGAGGGCCGGGGGCGGGCGCGCGTGAAGCCGGAGCGGCTCCTGGTCGTGGTGTCGGCCCCTTCGGGTGCGGGCAAGACGACCCTCTGCGAGGAGGCGGTCCGGCGGCTGCCCCGCCTGGTGCACTCGGTCTCGTACACGACGCGTCCCCCCCGGGCGGACGAGCGGAACGGGCGGGATTACCGGTTCGTGGACGAGGCTGCTTTCAGGCGGATGGTGGCGGAGGGCGCGTTCGCGGAGTGGGCCACGGTTCACGGCCACCTCTACGGGACCTCCCGGAGGGACCTGGAGGCCCACTGGGCCGGCGGGAACGACGCGATCCTGGACATTGACACGCAGGGGGCAGCCATCCTGCGGGAGAAGTACCGGGACGGGGTCTTCATCTTCATCCTCCCCCCATCCTTCGCCCAACTGGAGGCGAGACTCCGGGCCCGGCGGACCGACCGGCCGGAGGCGATCACCCGGCGCCTCGCCCGGGCCAGGGAGGAAATGGCCGCCTACCCCCTGTATGAGTATGTGGTGGTGAACGACGATGTGGAACGGGCGGTGGCGGCGCTCTGCGCCATCATCACCGCCGAACGGTCTAAAAGCCGCCGGTTCACCCCAGCGCCAGAGATGGCGCCTGACCGGTGACGGCGGGGGAGGAGTCGTCCGATGCCCCTGGTGCTCTTCGAGGAGATCATGGACAAGGCGGACAGCAAGTATCGTCTGGTGATCATCGCCGCCAAGCGGAGCAAGCAGGTCAACCGGGGTGCCCCGCCCCTCGTCCAGGTCCGCAGCGTGAAACCCACCTACATCGCCCTGGAGGAGCTGGCTGCGGGCGCCGTGGCCTACAGCATAATCCCGCTGGAGGAGGCGGCGCGGGCCGGGATGCTGGCGGTGGAGGGCTCGAAGCCCACGTGGTTCCGGGACCTGGCCCCGGAGCCGGTGGCGGTCGGCGAGGAGGCGGAAGAGGCCGCCCCCGAGGTGGAGGGGGCCGAGGAGCCTGCTCCCGAGGGGGAGGAGCCGGCCGTGGCAGGGGCGGGGGAGAGCCCTGTGGTGGTAGAGCCGGAGCTCGTGGACCTGGATTCGCTGGAGCGGGGAGAGGTGAAGCAGGAGGAGTAATCCGGGGCGGCCGTCGCGGCCCCGGCTGTGCCGCCCCAGGACCGTCCCGCGGTGGACGGCTAGGTGTGTAGGGCGGCGGCGTTCTCCTCACCGAACCGGTGCTCCCCGGGAGTTCCAGCCGGCGTCGGGGCCAGGAATTCTCCCCCGGCGCCGTTCGTTTCCCTTCGGGCCAGCCGCTTTCCGCCCGGGGTGACCTGTCTCATCCGGCGCCGGGGACAGAATGACCGGAGTGGTCCTGGCCGGGGGAAAATCCTCCCGGATGGGGACGAACAAGGCGCTCCTTTCTTTTGGCGGGCAGCGCCTGATCGAGCGGATCATTTCCGCCCTGCGGCTCCTGTTCCCCGAGGTTCTCATCATCGGCGGGACGCCGGGCCCCTACGATGACCTGGGCGTCCGGGTGGTCCCGGACCGCATCCCGGAGAAGGGATCGCTCGGGGGGATCTACACGGCGGTGGCCGCGGCCTCTTCCCCCCACGCCTTCGTGATGGCGTGCGACATGCCCTTCTTCAATTCTCCCCTCGTCCGTCACATGCAGGATCTGGCCGCCGAGGCGGACATCGTCATCCCTCGCTCCCCCGACGGGCTCCAACCCCTGCACGCGATCTACGGGAAGGCTTGCCTGCCTCACATGGAGGAGACCATCCGGTCGGGCGACTTCAGGATCATCCGCTTCTTCCCCAAGGTCCGGGTCCGGGAGGTGGGTCCGGAGGTCCTGGCGGCCCTCGATCTGGAGGGTCTGGCCTTCTTGAACACCAACACGCCGGGGGAGTTCGCGGAGGCCGTCGCCCGGTGGAGCGCGCAGCAGGAGGGCCGATGCGCCGCCTCCTGAGCGCTCCCTGGGTCCTGCCGGTGGAAGGTTCCCCCATCCGGGACGGCGCCCTCCTGGTGGCGGATGGCCGGATCGAGGCCGTGGGTGCCCGCGCTTCCCTCCGGGACGCGGCACCCGATGCCCTCGAGGAGGCCTTCCCGGGGACCGTCCTCCTCCCGGGCCTCGTGAACGTCCACACGCACCTGGAACTCTCCGGCCTCTCGGGCACCCTCCCACAGGGGCGGGGCTTCGTCCCCTGGCTGCTCGCGCTCATCGAGTGCAGGCGCACGCTTGATGCCGCCTGGTACCGGGCCTCGGTGAAGGAGGGGATCGCGGCGCTGCTTCGGGGCGGGATTACCTGCGTCGGGGAGGTCACCTCG
>JAHFDC010000060.1 GCA_023249205.1 Candidatus Methylomirabilota bacterium | reverse complement strand
GACCTTCAGGCCGAGCGGCACCGCGAAGAGTCCCACGCCACAGTACAGGTCCAGCACCCGCTCGGAGCCCCCGGGCTCCGCCAAGTCCAGGACCTCGGCCGCGAGAGCGCCCGCCGCCGTCCCCGACACCGGGAACGGGGCCCCCCCGCTCACCCGCAGCCGGGCCCCCCCCACGTGCTCCTCCACCGCCTCCTCCCCGAGCCGGCCCCGCCGTCGCCAGCCATCCTCCGTCTCCTCCTCGACGCTCACCCCCGCGAGAGCAGGGGCGGCCGCTGCCAGAGCATCAAAGAGGGGGCGCAGCGGCGGCACCCGCCCGCCCGGCGCCAGGAGGAACGTGCAGAGCAGACGGCCCGTCGCTTCGCTCCCCTGGAGATGAACCTCGCGCAGCCCCGGGAAGGCCCGCGGTCCGGCCGGCCCCAGCGCGCGAAGGGCGGCCAGCAGGTGGTTCAGCGGAGGCGCCAGGAGCGGGCACGCCTCCAGGTCCTCCACCTGGCGCGAGGCCATCCGATAGTAGCCCAGATGGAAGCGATCCGCGACCCGGGCCACGCGGAAGCGGGCCCGCCAGCAGTAGCCCAGGGATGGAACAGGAACCCGGAGCAGCCGGACCGGCGGTTCCGCGAGGCGGGCGCCTCGCGAAAGATGCTCCCGGAGGATCCGTTCCTTCCACTGCTGCTGCGCGCGCTCTGCCAGGTGCAGCCAGTGGCAGCCGCCGCACACCGTGAAGTGGGGACAGGGAGCCACGCGCCGGTCGGGCGAGGGGGCGGCCACCTCGAGCAGCGCGGCGCGGCGGTAGTCCGGCCGCTCCTCCACGATTCGAACCCGGACCGCCTCGCCCGGCGCGGCGAACGGGACAAAGACGGCCCGGCCGTCCTCCCCCTTGCCCAGGGCATCGCCGCGGAAGATGAGGCGGTCCACCGTGAGGGTCATCTCGGCCGCGGCGACCCCGAGCCTCACCTTGCGCGGGCGCATGCGACCTGCCGGGGCGCCGGCGGTGACGGGCAGCGGGGCTGGCCTGGCCTTTCGGGGACGCATGGAGCCTCCCGGGGCGCCGGCAGGGGGATCGCCCGGCCAGCCACCCCCCATCATACCCGAGGGGCGGGGGAGACGGGAGCGAGGAATCTCGCGGGACCCTCAGGCACGCGCACCCGGTTGGTAGGCCATGGCTTCCAGGCGGGCGATGCGGGTAGCAATGGGCGGATGGGTGGCGACCAGGTCGGCCCAGAAGCCCTCCCGGAGGGCCGCCTTCAGGCCGAGCGGATCCACGATGCAAAGGTGGGCCACCCCCCGGCTGACGCTCTGGGTCGGCTCGAAGGCCTCTTCCAGTTTCCGGAGGGCGGCGGCCAGGCCAAGCGGGTTTCGGGTGAGTTCGGCGGCGGTCGCATCCGCCTGGAACTCCCGGGTCCGGGAGACCGTCATGGCGAGCAGGCGGCCGACGAGCGGGGCCACCAGGATGAGCAGAAACCAGAGGAAGAGAAAGGGCCCACCCCCCCTCTCCCGTTCCCGCACTGTGCGATGCAGGGCGCGGGTGCGCCACATCCGGCCGGTCCAATCGTGCAGGAGGAGGATCGTTCCCAGCAGGGCGGCCGCCACGGTCATGGTCCGGGTGTCGTAGTTGCGGATGTGCGCCATCTCGTGGGCGACGACCCCTTGCAGTTCCTCCCGGTTCAGGCGCTCGAGGAGCCCGGCCGTGACGGCGATGCTGGCGTGCTCGGGATCGCGGCCGGTGGCAAACGCGTTCGGGTCCGGATCGGGCACCACGTAGATCCGGGGGGCCGGCAGGCCGGCCGCGATGGCCATCTCCTCCACCACGTTGCGCAACTGCTGCGCCCTCGGGTCAGCGCCCCCGAGTCCCTCCAGCGGCACTGCACGGGTCGAGAAGAGGACGGCCCGGTCGCCATGGCGGAGGCTCCAGTAGGCCGAGATCGAGGAAAGCACAAGGCCTGCGAGGGCCCACAGCGGCACGAACAGGACCGTCCCGGCCGCCGGGAGGGGGAGGAGGCTGCCGGTGGCGAGGTCGAAGCCCAAGCCGAGCAGGAGCACGAAGAGCACAAATGTCATCATGACCACCGCGGTCTTCCGGCGGTTGCGCTCCTGCTGCTGGAAGAGGCCCGCGGCCTCCGATGGCTGGGGGGTGGTGGCGTTGGGGGGGGACGCAGGCGCGGGGAGGCCGGGGGAGGCCCGAAGCGGCACCTGCGCGGGCGGGAGGACCCGGTCGGCGCCGCAGGCCTTGCAAACCGGCGCGTCGCGCTGGACGAGGCCGCACCGGCCGCAGCGCATGCCCGGCCCCGCCTAGCGGAGCGAGAGGTCCACGCTCGGGACGGCGCGCGCGGCTGCCTCGATCTGGAAATACTCGGACGGCTTGAAGCCCATCGGGGCGGCCAGGAGGTTCGCGGGGAACACCTCCTGCTTCGTGTTGAACTGGGCCACCAGGTCGTTGTAGAGCTGACGGGCGAAGCCGACCCGGTTCTCGGTGCTGGTGAGTTCCTCCTGGAGCTGGAGGACGTTCTGGCTGCTCTTCAGGTCGGGGTAGTTCTCCATGAGGGCGAAGAGGCGCCCGATGGCCTGCGTGAGTTCCCCTTCCGCCGGCCCGGCCTCCCCGGGACCGCGGGCGCCCACAGCCCGGTTCCGGGCGGCGATGACCCGCTCCAACGTGTCCCGCTCGAATTGCATGGCCCCGCGGACGGTCTGCACCAGGTTGGGAATCAGGTCGTGGCGGCGCTTCAGTTGGACGTCAATCTGCTGCCAGGCGTTCTGGACCTGGTTCTTCAGCCGGACGAGGCCGTTGTAGGTCAGGATCAACCAGAGGATCAGGACCGCCAGGACCCCGCCCACGGTCCACTCGGCCATTCTCTCCTCCTCTCCAGTGGGGAGCCCCTCGGCCGACGCTGGAGTCCGGGCTTGCAGGGCACGTGCCAGATAGGCCCACCCCACCCACTAGGGTATCATAGACACCGCGCGGATGCGCAGAGGGGCAAGGGGTAGGCCGAGAGGGCTAGGGAGGGGCGATGGGATTGCGGGAGCGGTTGGTCAGGCGGCGGGTGGTCTATGCGGGACACTACCTCAGGACCGAGGAGCACACCGTGCGGCTGCCGGACGGCCGGCGGGCCGTCCGGGAGATCATCGTCCCTCCCGACGCCGTGGCGGTCGTCCCCGTGGACGACGAGGGAACCCTCTACCTGGTCCGCCAGTACCGGCCGGCTCCCCGCAGGATCCTGTACGAGATCCCGGCCGGGATCATTGACCGGGGCGAGCGCCCCACGGCCACCGCCCGCCGGGAGTGCATGGAGGAGGTCGGGATGCGCCCGGAGCGCTTGACCCGCCTGTGCACCTACTACCACGCGGTCGGCTTCTCCACCGGCCAGGTCACCCTCTACCTGGCCCGGGGGCTCCGCCCGGCCGTGCGGCGGCACCGGGAGCCGGGAGAGTTTCTCACGGTCGTCGCCCTCCCCTTCCGCGAGGCGTACCGGATGGCCCTGGCCAACCGGTTCCTGGACGCGAAGAGCCTCCTCGGGATCCTCTGGGCTGCCCGGATCCTCGGGGTCCGGGACGGCCGCTGAGGCGTGAGCAGTATCTCAAATTCGTTGGAGTCACGCTAGCCGGGGCGGAGGGAGAGGGCCAGGGCGAGCGTGCTCAGAATGCGCTCCGGCGGGCTTCCCTTCGGCAGCGTGAAGGCCGCGCCGGCCTGGAAGGCCTTCTGGGTCAGGTGGGTATCCTCGGAGGCCGTGAGGATGATCACGGGAATGCTGGCGAGGCCGGCGTCCCTCTTGAGGTGCTGGCAGACCTCGAAGCCGTCCATGCTCGGCATCATCACATCCAGGATGATGACGTCGGGTTTCTCCTTCTCGGCGACCGCGAGGCCCTTCTTCCCATCTTCGGCGACGACGACCATGAACCCCTTCGACCGCATGAGGTCGCCGATGGATGCACGGATGAGCTTGTCGTCGTCAATGATGAGGACCTTTCTCGTGGCCATCCCCGGCTCCTCTGCCCCTCACGGGCTGATCGGCGCCTGCCCCCCGGCAGTCCCCCTCTCGTTCCCTGCCTCGACCTACGCCAGGTTCTCCGGGTTCAGGGAGACGAGATCCGGAGCCACGAAGAGTCCGTCCTTCCGGATCACCTGACCGTCGAAGGCCACCTCTCCTCCCCCCCACTCCGCGCGCTGCACCAGCACCAGGTCCCAGTGGACCGCCGACCGGTTCCCGTTGTCCGCCTCCTGGTAGGCGTTCCCGCACGCCAGGTGCAGCGAGCCGGCGATCTTCTCGTCAAAGAGGACATCCCGCATCGGCTGCAGGATGTACGGGTTGAAGGCCAGCGAGAACTCCCCCAGGAACCGGGCGCCGGGATCCGTGTCGAGCAGGGCGTTGAGGCGCTCCGGCTTGTCCGCCGTCGCCTCCACGACGCGCCCGCGCTGGAACGCGAGCCGAACCCCCGTGAACGGGGCCCCCTGGTAGATCGTGGGAGCATTGAAGGTGATCACCCCCTCCACCGACTCCCGGAGCGGCGCCGTGAAGCACTCCCCGTCCGGGAGGTTCCGGCGGCCGCCGCAGGGGACGGCCGGGATGCCCCGGATGGAGAAGGTGAGGTCCGTTGCGGGTCCCGTGAGATGCACCCGGTCGGTCTGCTCCATCCGGGCCTTGAGGGCCTGGGTCGCCTGGAGCATGCGGCCGTAGTCCAGCGTGCAGACCCGGAAGAAGAAGTCGGTGAAGGCTTCGGTGCTCATCTCCGCCTGCTGGGCCATGGCCGCCGTCGGGTAGCGGAGGACCACCCAGCGCGTGCGCGGGACGCGCACCTCCAGATGGACCGGCTTCCACCAGTGTCGCTGGTAGGCCTGCAGGCGGTCGGCCGGGACGTCGGACAGTTCGGTGATGTTGTGACCGCCCCGGACCGCCACGTAAGCCTGAACCCGCTCCATCCGGAACCGCTCCGCCTCGCCGGCGAGCGCGATCGCCTCGTCCGGAGCGGCCCGGTACAGCGCCCGCAAGACGGCGTTCTGCTTCAGGCTCACCAGCGGCCGGGCGCCAACCGCCGCGGCCGCCCGGATGAGAGCCGCCGGGACCCCTTCGGGGACATCAATGGCCTCGATGAGGACGGTCTCCCCGGACGCGAGGCGGAGCGAATGATGGACGATGACCTCGGCCAGGCGATCCAGGCGTGGGTCCGTCATGGCGCTTGGCCCTGGAGGAACGCCAGGGTGCCGGCGACGGCTGCCTCCGTGACCCGCAGAGGATCGTGACCGACCCGCGGGAGCAGGAGGAGGCCCGCCCCTTTCAAGTGTGGGCTCCGGGCCCAGGGGCCGGGATAGAAGGCGTCGCTGCCGTCCGCGCTGGCCACCACCAGCGTCCGGATGCCCGGGCTCACCTCCCCAGCCCCCTCCGGCCCGTTCAACTCGCGGAGGAAGGGGGAGCCCGGGGCAAGTTCGCCGCAGGAGACATGCCGGACGGCGATGCCCATGCACAGCGGCGTGCCGTGGTTCGGCCCCGCGATGGCCACGAAGGCCCCCACCTGCCCGGCCAGGGCCCGTTGAGCCCTGAGCGTCGCCCGGGTGAGGGTCACCCCGAGCGAGTGGGCCACCACGTCCACCCGGGGCGCCCCGGTATACGCAAGGACGGCCCGAAGGAACGCCGCCAGATCCGGGACGTTCCGGGCGTTATCGGTCCGGCAGGCCGTGAGTGGATCCCCGCCCCGGCCGTTGTAGGAGAGCGCCCACAGGTCCCGCCCCGCGTATCCGGAAGCGAGAAAGCGGGCCCGGACGCTCTGCCCGGGTTCATCCCAATCGGAGGCATCCCGGCCGTTGCCGTGCACGAACACCACCGGGGGGCGCCCCGGCGATGGCGCAGCCTCCCCGCCACCCCATCCCCCCAACGGGAAGCCCCACTCGGCGTCGGCGAGGCGCGGGAAGTCCGCGGGGAATGCGCTGGGCGCTTCGGCCGGGCGACAGTGCCCCCCGGCATGGCCCGCCTCCGCGGCCACCGCGAAGAGCAGCACCGCCACGGCGAGGCCCACTTGCCGCCAGATAATAGGCAAGAGCCGGGAGAAAGTAAACAGCCTTCCGACGGGGGGTCCCC
>JAHFDC010000059.1 GCA_023249205.1 Candidatus Methylomirabilota bacterium | reverse complement strand
CCCCGGCGCGGGGGGCGGGGGTGCGGCTGCCGCTCCCAGGCCCTCCAGCGCCCTCAGGGTCTCGGCCGCCGCTGCCTCCAGTTGCGCGCGGGTGACGCGGTAGTCTCCCTCCGCAATGCTCCCGGCCGCATAGTCGAAGTCCAGATCGCGGATCTGCCCGTACAGATTATCCTTCTGCCGGCGCAGCTCGTGCCGAGGATCCGAGACCCCCCCACCAAGCGGGACCGCGGGCTGGCGGGCCCGGCGAAGAAGCGGCCAGGCCACCGCGACGGCTGCGGCCGCCGACAGGAGGGCAAAAAGGGCAACCGTCACGGCCGCAGCCCCCCCTCGCTCCCCTCCAGTTCCCGGCGGACCCGCTCCAGGTAGGCGGGATCGGGCGAGGCCGGGGTGGCAGCAGCCGGGAGCGCCCGAGCCCGGGCGCTCCAGCGCCGGACAACAAGAATGACGCCCACGAGGCCGGCCAGGATCGCGGCGAAGGGGAGAATCCAGATCAGGAGGTTGAACCCGGTCGCCCGCGGCGAGAGGAGGATCCACTCGCCGTACTTGCCCACGAAGTAGGCCATGACCTCCTCCCGGGTTTCGCCCCGCTCCAGGCGCTCGCGGATGAGCCCCCGCATCTCCTTCGCCATCTCGGAGGGGGAATCGGCCACCGAGAGATTCTGGCAGACGGGGCAGCGGAGTTGGGCGGCGACATCGAGAACTTCCTCCTCGGGGATCGCGCCCGCCGCTCCCAGAGGGAAAGCCAAGAGGAGCAGGACGACCAGCCCTCGCCTCACGGCTCGGCCTCCCGCCGCACCGGCCACACCGCGATGAGCGCCCCTGCCAGGATGACCACCCCCCCGAGCCAGATCCAGGAGATGAGCGGGTTGACCAGGGCCTTCACCGTGGCCTGGCTCCCGTCCCGGGCGAAGGCCGCCAGGATGAGATAGAGATCCTCCCGGAACCCGTAGCGGGCATCCACGGTGGCGAACGGGGAGTCAAAGCCCTGGTAAAACCGCTGCGCCGGCTTCAGGACGACGCCCGGCTTCCCGTCGGTGGTGACGGTGAAGGCCCCCCAGACCCGGAAGTGGGTGGCCGCCTCGGCGCCCTCCAGCCCGTCGAAGCGCACCCTGTAGCGTCCCACCTGGAACGACTCCCCGGGCGCGAGCGCCGCCTCCCGCTCCACCTTGTAGGTGCTGGAGCCGACGATCCCGATGGTGAGAAGCACCACCCCGAGGTGAACGATGAGGCCGCCGTAGCGGCGCCGGTTCCGGTTGAGCAGACCCCGGAAGGCAGCAAACCACCGCTCCCCCTGCAGGCGGCGGCGGGCGCGGATCCCCCGCCCGAACTCGAGGAGGACCGTGGCGGCCACGAAGATGGGGAGGGCGAAGCCCAGGAGCGGGAAGAAGTCCCGCACCCCCAAGGCCATCAGGAGGGCCGTCGCCACGGCGGCCACGGCGGCCGGCCAGAGGACGCTCTGCCGCAGGCTGGCCCAGGAGGCCCGCCGCCAGGGGATGAAGGGCCCGACCCCCATGAGGAAGAGCAGGGCGAGGCCGATCGGGACATTCACGTAATTGAAGAAGGGGGCCCCCACGCTCACCTTCACGCCGCGGACCGCCTCGGCCAGCAGCGGGTAGATCGTCCCCAGGAACACGGTGAAACAGAATGCCACCAGGAGGAGATTGTTCAGGAGGAAGGCGCTCTCCCGGGAGACGAGGGAGTCGAGTTCTCCCGGCACCTTGAGGCGCTCCGCCCGCCACAGGAGGAGACCAAGGGAGCCCAGCACGACTGTGGCGAGGAAGGCGAGGAAGAAGATCCCCACGGGCCCCTCGGCGAAGGCGTGGACCGAGGAGAGGATGCCGCTCCGGGTGAGGAAGGTCCCGAAGATGACGAGCGCGAAGGTGAGTGTGATCAGCACCAGGTTCCAGACCTTCAGCATCCCGCGTTTCTCTTGGATCATCACCGAGTGCAGGAAGGCGGTCCCGGTGAGCCAGGGCATGAAGGAGGCGTTCTCCACCGGGTCCCAGGCCCAGTACCCCCCCCACCCCAGCGTCCGGTAGGACCACCAGCCCCCGTAGATGATGCCGGCCGTGAGAAAAAGCCAGGCCACCACCGTCCAGCGCCGGGTGAGGGTCAGCCACTCGTTCTCCAGTCGGCCCGTGAGCAAGGCGGCGATGGCGAAGGCGAAGGGGACCGAGAACCCCACGTACCCGTGGTACAGGAGCAGCGGGTGGACGAGCATGTCGGTCACCTCCAGCAGCGGGTTGAGTCCCCGCCCGTCGGGCGGAACCGGGAAGTGCTGCTGGAAGGGGTTGGTCAGGGCCGCCAGCAGGAGGAGGAAGAAGGCGGAGATCCCCATGAGGACGGCGAAGGCGTAGGGGGCCAGCGGGTGGGGGCGGCGCCGGAACCGGAAGACCGCAACCCCGATGAAGAGGATCTGGAGCCACTCCCACAAGAGGATCGAGCCCTCCAGGTTCCCCCAGAGGCCGGCGATCTTGTACCGGACCGGGCTGGCCTTCGTGCTCACGTTGGCCACGTAGCGGATGGAGAAGTCGCTGGTGATGAGGGCGTACTCCATGACGAGCAGGGCGAGCGTCACCAGCGCGAAGCTCACCAGCACGCTCCGCTCGGCGCTGGCCAGCAGGGGCGGACTGCGCCGCCTCACCCCCAGCACGAAGGCCACGCCCCCGTACAGGGTGACCAGGAGGGCGAGGATGAGCGTGAAGTGACCTAGCGCGCCCGTCATGACCCCGGCTGCTCCTTCAGGAGGGACTTGAAGCGCTCTCGGAGGGCGGCTTTCCCCTCCCCCTCCCGGGGGGGCCGGTACTCCTCGGAGTGCTTGGCCAGGATCTGGCTGGCCTGGAAGACCCCCTTAGCCGTGACCGTTCCCTCCACGACCGCCCCCCTCCCCTCGGCAAACAAGTCCGGAGGCACCCCCCGGTGCTGCACCGCGACCGCCGCGACACCGTCCGAGAGGCGGAAGTTCAGTTGCAGCGTCCGGGGGTCCCACTGGATCGAGCCCGGCTCCACCATCCCCCCGACCCGGAGCGCCCTGCCCACGGCGCTGTCCCCCTGCTCCCGCAACTCCGTGGGGGTGACGAAGTACACCAGGGTCTCCTGGAGGCCCCCGAAGATGAGGTACCCCAGGGCCCCGGCCACCACCAGGCCGCCCGCCAGGAACTTGAGATGCCGCGGCTTCACGGCCGTCCCCTCCCCTCCATCCGGGCGAGGACCCGGCGGGCCGCCGCCAGGCGGCGGCGGGTCCGCACGTGGTAGGCCAGCAGGGCGATGGCAGCCAGCACGTAGGCGGTCCCGATGTAGCCCCAGGCCTCCACCGTCACTCCTCCAGCCGGCGGCGCAGGACTTCTGCCTCGAGGTTGCCCAGCTCCACCCGCTGCGCAAGGAGGAAGGCGTAGAGCAGGGCGAAAGCCATGAGGTTCAGTGCCAGGGGAGGATAGAAGACGGGATCCAGGGCCCCCCGCGCCAGCGAGGAGGGCTGGTGCAGCGTCCGCCACCACTCGACCGACTTGTGGATGATCGGAATGTCCAGGAATCCCAGGATGCCGACGACGGCGGCGTAGCGGGCTCCCCGGGCCTGGTCCTCCACCGCCGCCCGGAGCATCAGGTAGCCGATGTAGATGAGCAGCAGGATGGCGGTGGTGGTGAGCCGCGCATCCCACGTCCACCAGGCCCCCCAGGTCGGCTTCCCCCAGATCGCGCCAGCAGCAATGGTCAGGACCGTGAAAAGGACGCCGATCTCCGCTGAGGCATGGGCCAGGATGTCCCAGCGCTCCCGCCGGGTGAGGAGGTAGGCCACGCTCCCGACCAGGACGACGAAGAAGGCCAGGTAGGCGACGAGGACGGTGGGGACGTGCAGGTACATGATACGCTGCACCTCCCCCTGCATGGCGTCAGCCGGGGCCCGCACCAGCCCGACGTACAGGCCGGCGAGGAGGGCCGCCCCGGCGGCGAGGCCCAGGGGGAGCATGAGACGGGAGCTGCGCGAGGCCATCCTCACTCCTCCACGACCCATTCGAAGGCGAAGAGCGAGAGGGTCACGAAGATCAGGTCGAAGAGCCCGAGGAGGGTGAGCCACGGGAAGGCCTCAGCCCGGCCCGCTCCCCGAAGGAAGGCCTCCGTCCCCTTGACCGCCGCCAGCAGGACCGGAACCACGAAGGGGAGCAGGAGGAGCGGGAACATCACCTCCCGCGCCCGAAGATGCATGGTCATGGCGGCGAACAGGGTCCCGACGGCGGCGAAGCCCACGGTCCCCAGGGCCGCGGTGAGGAGCAGCCCGGGAAGCGCTCTCCAGAGGGGCACGTTGTAGAAGAAGGCAAAGCACGGGAAGACGGTGACCTCCACGGCCAGCATGAAGACGACGCTCCCCACGAGCTTCCCCAGGTAGATGGCCCCCCGGTCGCCCGGGTACAGGAGGAGCCCTTCCAGGCTCTCGTTCTCCTGCTCCACCTGGAAGGCCCGCGTCAGTCCCAGCAGGCCCGTGAGGATGAACCCGACCCACAGCACCCCGGCGGCGGCCTGCGTGAGCCGCTCCGGGTCCGGGCCCAGGGCAAACCCGAAGATCAGGAGCACCAGGGCGGCGAAGAAGAGGAGCCCGTTGAGGGTCTCCTTGCTCCGCCCTTCCGTGAGGAGATCCTTGCGGGCCAGCGCCCAGACCCGTCCCACGCTCACCCTCCCTGCGTCCCGGTGGCAGCGACATAGGCCGCTCGGAGGGCCTCCAGCCCCCCGGGCCGCGCCGGCGCTTCGTGGATGAGGCGGCCGTTCACCAGGACGGCGGCCCGCCGGCACGCGGCGTAGCCTCGCATCAGGTCATGGGTCGCCATGATGACCGATCCCCCGCGGGCAAGGACCTCGGCCACGAAGCCCTGAAGGAGCGCCACCGCTGCCTGGTCCAGGTTGGTGAAGGGCTCGTCCAGCAGGAGGATGGTCGGCTCGGCCAGCATCACCTTGGCCAGGGTGAGCCGCCGCTTCGTCCCGCTCGAGAGGGCCCGCACCCGCTCCCCCGCGGCCTCGGCGAGCCCGACCCGCTCCAGGAGGGCCTCGAGCGGCCCCGCGCGCCGCCGCATGGCCGCAGCAAACTCCACGTTCTCCCGGACCGTCAGGTCCTCGTAGAGGTGCGTCCCATGGGCCAGCAGGGCCAGGCTTTCCCGGATCCCCTCCTGCTCCTTCCGGAGATCGAACCCGGCCACCCGGCCGTCTCCACGAGTCGGCGTAATCAGCGTGGCGAGGATCTTGAGCAGGGTGGTCTTGCCCGCCCCGTTCGGGCCGAAGAGGGCCAACGACTCGCCGGGGCCAAGGGTGAGGTCCACCCCCCGGACGGCCCAGGCCGCACCATACGCTTTCCCGATCCCTTGAAGCGCTATCCCGCCCTGCCGCGGCGCGGCGCGGCCTCCGTCCTGGCCCATCTCGACCCTCAGCGCCCTCCCCCGCCCGGCGCCCAGCGGACCCACCCCGAGGGGAGGCGGGCGGCGGGCCGAGGGCGGCGTCGGAATTCAGGGGCAGCCGGCGGAGCGGCTTGAGCAAGCATCGCCGAGGGGCTCCCGATCCGCAAACCGATCGGCTACTGCGGGAGGAGGACCTCCGTGACGGCGCTTCGAGAGCCCCCGGGGGTGGGCCCGCCGGCGACCGCGTACAGGCCGGGACCCAGGGCCGCCGCCCCGAGGCCGTGCCGGGCCGTCGGCATCGGCGGGGCGATGGCCCACGTATCCGTCGAGGGGTCGTACCCCTCAACCGTCGCAAAGGTCCCGGCAGGCGCTTCCCCGCCCATGACCACGATCCGGCCCTGCCAGAGCGCGCCGGCGATACCGCTCCGGGGTGTGGGGAGGTCCGCCCGGCGCTCCCAGCGGTCCGCCGCGGGATCGTAGGCTTCCACCACCGCCAGGTTGCGGGCATAGCTCCCCATGACGCGACCGCCGATCGCGTACAGCCGCCCCGCCGCCGCCACCGCCGCCAGATGGTCCCGCCCGGTCGGCATCGGAGCCCGCCCCTCCCAGCGATCCGCCCTCGGATCGTAGACCGCCAGGCCCCGGCTGCCTCCGTCGGAGGCGATGCCCCCGACGGCGTAGATCTTTCCATCCAGGACCGCCGCCGCGAGG
>JAHFDC010000247.1 GCA_023249205.1 Candidatus Methylomirabilota bacterium | reverse complement strand
CGAGGTGCGAGGAACGGGGGACGGGGGCCGGGTGACCCGGAAGGATGTCCAAGAATACCTGGCTGCGCGCCGCGCGGGCCGCCCGACCCCCAGCGCCCCGCCGGCTGCGGCGCCGCGGCCGGCCGCGGCCCCGACCACTGGCCTTCCCGCCGCCGAGACCCGCCTCCCCCTTTCCCCGATCCGCCGGGCGATCGCCGAGCACATGGTCCGGAGCAAACAGGTTGCCCCCCACGTGACCTCCGTGGCGGAGGTGGACGTGACGGGCATCGCCGAGATCCTGGCGCGCCATCGCGAGGCCTTCCTGGCCCAGGCAGGCCTCCCCCTCACCTACCTCCCATTTCTGCTGCGGGCCGCCGTGGAGGGCCTGAAGGCATACCCCACCCTCAATGCCTCCCTGGACGGGGGGACGCTCGTCCTCAAGCCGGCCGTCCACCTCGGGATCCCGGTGGCCACGGAAGAGGGGCTCATCGTGCCGGTCCTGAAGGATGCCCACGCAAAGAGCTTCCTGGAGCTCGCCCGGGGTGCCCGGGAACTGGCGCAGCGCGCCCGGGCCCGGCGCCTGAGCCTCGAGGACGTGCGCGGCGGGACCTTCACGGTGAATAACTTCGGCGCCTTCGACACCCTCATCGGGACGCCCATCATCGTCCAGCCTCAAGTGGCCATCCTGGGATTCGGAACGGTCACGAAGCGGGCCGCGGTTGTGAATGACACGATCGCCATCCGGGCCATGGCCTACCTCTCCCTCTCTTTCGACCACCGGGTAATTGACGGGGCGTTGGCCGGCCAGTTCCTCAGCCACCTGAAGGGGACGCTCCAGGCCTTCCCGTTGGCCGAGGTCCCGGGCCTGCCCCGGTGATCCCCCCTGATAGCGCGACGCCCCCGGGAGCGACCTCCCGGGGGCGTCGGCATCTCGGGCAAGCCCCCCACGGGGGCTAGCAGGTCCCTCATCCGGTCGGGGCGCAGCCGCAGCCCGTGCCGACCGAGGAGGTGAAGCGCTCGGCCGCCGCTACGGCAAACGACGAGAACTGCTTGGCCACCTCCCCGCTCCCGCATCCGGGGCAGGCGACCTTCACGTCCGCGCTGCGGACCAGCATCTCGAAGGCCGCCCCACACCCGCCACACTCGTACTCGAAGATCGGCATCCGCTCCCTCCGGGAGACTCCTCCACGCGCACCGGACGCCCGGGTATCCTAGCGCAGCATGTCGCCCCGCGCAAGGGCAGCCGCGTCCTCACGCCCTGGTGACCCAAACCAGGTGCTTGAGTTCGGGCAGGACCAGGCGCTCCATGGCGAGGCGCACCGCCTCCCGGGAGCCAGGGAGCGCGATGATGACCGTCGCCCGCGAGGTGCCCGCGAGGGCCCGGCTCAGGAAGGCCGCAGTCCCCACTTCCTGGTAGGAGAGGTGCCGGAAGAGTTCGCCGAACCCGTCCACGATCTTGTCCAAGAGAGGGGTGATGGCCTCGATGGTCACGTCCCGCCGGGAAAGCCCGGTGCCTCCTGTGCAGATGATGCAGTGCAGCCCGGCCTCCAGGAGCCGCATCACCTCCGCCTGGATGGCGGTGAGATCGTTGCGGACGAGCCGGTAGGAGTGGACCGCATGCCCCGCCTCCCTCAGGCGCTCCTGGATGAGGCGGCCCGACTCGTCCTCCGCCTCGGTCCGGGTGTCGCTGATGGTCAGGACGGCGCACTGGACCGTGGTGAGCCTGGCCGCCTTCTCCTCGTGGTCGGCGATTCCCACGTCAATCTCTAGAGGTCCAGGAGGCCGATCCGGCCCGTGAGGAACGGGTTGTACCGCCGCTCGTGCCCGATGGTGGTGGGGGGGCCGTGCCCCGGGTAGATCACGGTGTTGTCGGGCAGCGTGAGGAGCTTCTCCCGGATGGAGGCAAGGAGCGTCTCGACGGAACCCCCGGGCAGGTCGGTGCGGCCGATGGAGCCGGCGAAGAGAGTATCCCCCACGAAGGCGGTCCCCTCCGTGACCAGGCAGATCCCCCCCGGACTGTGGCCCGGGGTGTGGAGGACCGTGAGCCGGGTCCCGCCCACCCGGATCTCGTCCCCCTCCTCCAGGAACCGATCGGGCGCCGGCGAGGGCGTCGCCCGAAAGCCGAAGTAGAGGGACTGCTCCTCCAGGCGCTTCACCAGGTCCAGGTCGGCCCGGTGCATGAGGAGCGGGGCGCCCGTCTTCGCCTTGAAATAGGCATTCCCGAAGACATGGTCGAAGTGGCCGTGCGTATTGATGATCGCGGTGAGGGCCAGGCGCTCCCGGGCCAACGCCTCCGCGACCGGCTCGCTCTCCATGCCGGGGTCGAAGAGGAGCGCCTCCCGGGTCGACTCATCAGCACAGAGATAGGCGTTGCTCTGCAGGGGCCCCAGCGTAAAGGCATGGACCTTCACCCTTACCTCCACGCGCTCGCCCGCTAGCGCTCCTTCCCTGCTCCCGGGGTGGCACCCCCCGTGAGTTCCCGCGACAGCCGCGCCACCGTAAAGTAATCCACGCCCGTGATGGCGGAGATACGGAGCAGGTCCCGCTCCTTCAGTTTGCCGTGCTGCGCCAGGATCTCCTTCAGCCGGCGCCGCACCTCCTCCGTCCCCGGGTGCTCCTGCTCCATCACCTCTCCGCTCCGCCCGACCCTATCCCCGGCAGCGGGCCACCAGCGCCGGCAGCGCCTCCAGGAGCGCGCCCACCTCTTCGGCCGTCGTCCCCCGCCCCAGCGAGATCCGGATGCTCCCCCGGACCCGCTCCGGCGGG
>JAHFDC010000246.1 GCA_023249205.1 Candidatus Methylomirabilota bacterium | reverse complement strand
GGACGGGATGACGTTGTGCGCCTCCCCGCCGTGGATCCGAGTCACCGTGACCACCACCGGCTTGAGCGGGTCCACCTCGCGCGCCACGATGCCCTGGAGGGCCAGGACCATCTGCGCGGCCGCGACCACCGGGTCCACCGCCAGGTGGGGCTGGGCAGCGTGGCCGCCGCTCCCCCGCACCGTGACCCGCAGATGATCCGCCGCGGCCATGATGGGCCCCGGCCGGACGCAGACGGTTCCCACCGGGTACTCGTTCCAGAGGTGCAGGGCGAAGGCGGCGTCCACGGGCGGGTCTTCCAGGATCCCCGCCCGAAGCATCGGCAGCGCGCCTCCCGGCCCTTCCTCCGCCGGTTGGAATATCACCTTGACGACACCCGGCAGGCGGTCCCGCCGGGCCGCTAGGAGCCTCGCCGCCATCACCCCGATGGCGGTGTGCCCGTCGTGCCCTCAGGCGTGCATCACCCCCGCGACGCGAGAGGCGTAGGGGGCACCGGTCTCTTCCTTTATCGGGAGCGCGTCCATGTCGGCCCGCAGCAGGAGCGTCCGGCCCGGCCGCTCCCCCCGGATGGTGGCCACGACCCCGGTCCCGGCAACCCCGGTCTTGAGGCTGATGCCGGGGACGGCCAGGTGCTCTGCCACGGCCGCCGCGGTCCGAGTCTCGGCGAAGCCCAGCTCCGGCTCCTGGTGGAGCCGCCGCCTGAGCGCGGTCAGATCGGCGCGGACGGCGGCCACCTCGGGGGAGAGGCGCGGGAATGGCTCGGACACCGGGGCACTCCTCGGCGGTTCCGGCGGGGCGGCGGCCTCAGAAGAACTGCGTGAGGCGCTGGATCGCCTCGATCCGGGCTTTCAGCGCGTTGGCGGCGCGGCGGGGGTCGGGAGCCCCGGTCACCGCCCGGCCGACGATGAGGCGCTCGGGACGGAACCGAAGAATCTGGGGTATCAGGGCCGGCTCCAGGTCCGCGGCGAGAGCGACCGGCCGCCCCCCTTCCTCCCGGACCGCCGCCACCGCCGCGAGGTCCAAGTCCGCCCGGCCCGCCTCCCGCCGAGCCACCTGGACGAGAAAGGCATCCGGCTTGGCCCGGGAGAGGCGCTTCGCCCGCTCCGCCATATCGGGCAGGCCGGTGAGATCTACCAGGAGCCGCACCTGCCGCTCCTGCGCGGCCACCCGGAGGGTCCGGAGCGCGTCCACGGTCAGGTCCCCCGCCACCCGGAGGACCTGGACCTGCCCGCCGAGGCGGGCGAGGAACGCGGCCGCCGCCTCGGTTCCCGGCGGGGCCATCAGGCAGACCGGCTTCTCGGGGTGCCGCGCCCGGAGGGCGGCGGCCGCTTCCAGGAGGGCGTCGTCGCCGGCCCCGGGCAGGCCGAAGGCGTCGGCGTGCTCCTGGAGGATGTCCGCCAGGCGCAGCCTCTCGTCGGCCGCTTCGGGGAGGTCCACCTGCAGGAGCGTGCCTCCCACACCCTCACTCCCCCTGCCGCTCCAGCCAGCGCTCGGCGTCCATCGCCGCCATGCACCCCATGCCCGCAGCGGTCACCGCCTGCCGGTATACGTGGTCCACCACGTCGCCGGCGGCGAAGACCCCCGGAATCCTGGTCATGGTCCCCTGGGTGGCGCGGAGGTATCCCAACTCGTCCATGTCCAGTTGCCCGCGGAAGAGATCCGTGTTGGGCGTATGCCCAATCGCAATGAAGAGGCCGTCCACCTTGAGCTCGGTGCGGTCCCCGTTGTCCACCCGCTTCAGGCGCACCCCTCGGATCCCGTGGTCCTCCTTCCCGAGGATCTCCTCGATCACGCTGTTCCACTGGAAGGCAATGCGGGGGTTCTTCTGGGCCCGCTCCGCCATGATCTTCGAGGCGCGCAACCTGTCCCGCCGGTGGACCACGGTGACCTTCGTGCAGAGCTTGCTGAGGTAGAGGGCCTCCTCCATGGCCGCGTCACCCCCCCCGACCACCGCCACTTCCTGGTCCTTGAAGAAGTAGCCGTCGCAGGTGGCGCAGGTGGAGACCCCCCGGCCCATGTGCTGCTGCTCCGACGGCAGGCCGAGGAGCTTGGGCGTAGCGCCCGTGGCGATGATCAGGGCCCGGCAGCGGACCGGCCCCTCGTCGGTCTCGATGGTGAAGGGGCGCCGGGACAGATCCACCCGGGTGGCCGTTGCCACCAGGAAGCGGGTGCCGAACCGTTCCGCGTGCTTCTTCCAGGTCTCCATCAGATCGGGCCCCATGATGCCGTCGGGGAAGCCCGGGTAGTTCTCCACCATGGTGGTGGTGATGAGCTGGCCGCCCGGCTGGGCGCCGGCGATGACGAGAGGGGCCAGATTCCCGCGCGCGGCGTACAGGGCCGCCGTGAGCCCCGCGGGCCCCGAGCCGAGGATGCAGACCTTGACCTCCATGCCGATCTCCTCCCGATCAGCCCCGGCCCTGCGGGCCCTTCGCCCCGTATGGCGGGGCCGCCTGGGATTTTGATGCCGCGCCCTGCCCCGGCGTGGCACGGCTGGCCAGGTCTGTAGTCTTCCGGATTGACCGGGACTTGTCAAGGCGGGTAGACGACGCGGTGGGCCGGGAGCGCGCCTGCGGGCACGCCCCGCGGAGGAGCGCAAGACGCCCGGGCGGCGCCGTGGGGTACGCCGCCCGGGCGGCAGGTCCTACGGGTAAGACACGCCGGCGAGGGCTGTCGGCCCGGCCGGTCCCAGGGCAGCCAGCAGGCGCGCCTCGAGGCTCTGCACCTCGCCCGCGCTGGCGGAAGAACGCTC
>JAHFDC010000245.1 GCA_023249205.1 Candidatus Methylomirabilota bacterium | reverse complement strand
GCCGAAACGGACGGCTGCCAGCCCTTCTGCCGAGCGGTACAGGTGGGTGAGCAGCGCGTCCGTCAGGGCCGACAGGTCAGCCACTGTACTGAGACCCGGTGCTCCCGCCCGGTGGCGGCGCTGGATTTCCCCCCGGCGCTCCTCGACGAAGGCCCGCACGGCCCGCACGAGTCCCTGGCGGCGGACAGAGGTCGCGCCGGCCGGGTCGGGGAGGCTGAGGAGGAGGTCCGCCCCTCCCGCCGCCCAGAGCGGGGCGAGGGAGGCCTCCAGTTCCGCCGCCCAGGCGGCAGCCCGTCCCTCATCCACCATAGTGGGCTTCGTCTCCAGCGCCATCTCGCGGCATCTCCCGTGCGTGGCGTCAGTATAGGGAGGCGGCTTTCCGGGGGTCAAGGAAAAGGAGGACCGGCCCGCTCGACCGGATCCTGCCGGGCGGGCCGCCCCGCCCCTCGCCTTCAGCGACGGCGGGCACGGCGGCGTCCCCGGGAGATTTCCCTTGCCGGCCTTTCGTGCCCTTCGGTAAAGTGGACGACACTCACACGTTTGCCTCGTGGTCCCGGCCGCCCACCCGGCCGGGACGCGACCCTTGGACGCGGGCCGCCGATTCCGAGGAGGGGAGCATGGCATTCCGGGATCTCAGGGAGTTCATCGCCACCCTCGAAGACGCCGGGGACCTGAGGCGGATCCGGGTCCCGGTGGACCCCATCCTGGAGGTCGCTGAGATCACCGACCGGATCAGCAAGCGGGGAGGGCCCGCGTTGCTCTTTGAGCAGGTGAAAGGCTCCACGGTGCCGCTCCTCATCAATGCCTTCGGCACCCCCGAGCGGATGTGCCTTGCCCTGGGGGTGAAGGCGGTGGAGGAGGTGGCCGAAGCACTCGAGGGACTGCTGGAGACCAAGGCCCCCCAGGGGCTCCTGGATAAACTGAAACTCCTCCCAAAACTGAGAGACCTGGCCGCCTTCTTCCCGAAGGCCGTGAAGGATGGCCCCTGCAAGGAGGTGGTCCGCACGGCCGACGCATCGCTGGACTTCCTCCCGATCATCCAGTGCTGGCCCCAGGACGCCGGCCGGTACATCACGTTTCCCCTCGTCATCACCAAGGACCCCGAGACCGGGATCCGGAACGTGGGCACCTACCGGATGCAGGTCTTCGACGGGAAGACCACGGCGATGCACTGGCACACCCACAAGGGGGGTGCCGCCCACTACCGGAAGGCGAAGGCCCTCAGGCAACGAATCGAGGTGGCGGCCGTGCTCGGGGCCGATCCCATCACGACCTTCTCGGGAACCGTCCCCGCGCCGGAGGGGATTGACGAACTCATGATCGCCGGCTTCCTCCGGAAGGAGCCGGTCCCCCTGGTCCCCTGCGAGACCGTCGCCCTGGAGGTGCCGGCCACCGCCGAGATCGTCCTGGAGGGGTACGTGGAACCGGACGAACTGCGGACGGAGGGACCCTTCGGCGACCACACCGGGTTCTACTCGCTGGCGGACCAGTACCCGGTCTTCCACCTGACGGCCATCACCCACCGCCGCGACCCCATCTACCAGACCATCATCGTGGGACGGCCGCCGATGGAGGACTGCCACATGGCGTACGCCATCGAGCGGATCTTCCTCCCGCTCTTGCGCAAGCAACTGCCGGAGGTCGTGGACTACCACATGCCCTTCGAGGGGATCTTCCATAACCTCATGCTCGTCAGCATCAGGAAGCAGTACCCGGGCCACGCACGGAAGGTGATGCATGCCCTCTGGGGGCTCGGGCAGGCCATGTTCACCAAGGTGATCGTGGTGGTGGACCACGACGTGAACATCCACGACCCCTCGGAGGTCACCTGGAAGGCCCTGAACCACATTGACCCGGAGCGGGACATCGAGTTCGTCCACGGCCCGGTGGAGACACTCGACCACGCCAGCCGGCTCCCCCTCTACGGGAGCAAGATGGGGGTGGATGCCACCCGGAAGTGGCGCACCGAAGGCTTCACGCGGGACTGGCCCGACGAGATCCTGATGAGTCCGGAGATGAAGGCGCTGGTGGACCGGCGCTGGCAGGAGTACGGGCTCGACTAATCGCCTCGGATCAACTGCCGGACTCGATGAGCGAAGGCGCGCCGGTCTTCCTCCTCAGTGAGTTCGGGAAGGGCCTGCCACCTCGGCTCGCCCTCGGGTTTGAAGTCGCGCGTGCCGACGAAGTGCATGCCGTGGTGGAAGTTCACCTTGAACTTCCCCCACCGTAGTGGGTCCGGATGTCGCCCAGCGGATCCGCGAGAAAGGGTTGTACGTTTTCGGCCCTCGGCCGCGCCAGCGTCTTGAACCGGATGGTCCCCATCCAGGGCTCCTCGACCAGAAGGGTGGCCGAGGACTCCCGGCAGATGGCCCCGAAGCCCGCCCGGACTTCCTCCGGGGACGCCGCCCCATTCCCGTGGTGGGCCAGGTGCTTCCAGAGCCAGCTCGCCATCAGGTCCACGGCACCCCTCGCCATTCGCCAGGACCGGCGGGGGCCACCCTAGGGGGTGCCCCCGGGGCTGTCAGCGCCGGCCCCGCTCCGCGCGCCCCGCTGGTATAATCCCCTCCGTTTTGCGCAGGAGGAGCGACGATGCGGCGGTGGATGGCGTGGGGGGCGGCGGCGCTCCTCTTCCTGCTGGTGACCTTCCACCGCTTCGCCCTGGCCGCCATCGCGGCAGACCTCATGGCGGCCTTCGCCACGGCAGCGGTCGGCCTGGGCGCGCTCGCCTCCGTGTATTTCTACCTCTACGGCCT
>JAHFDC010000244.1 GCA_023249205.1 Candidatus Methylomirabilota bacterium | reverse complement strand
CTTCAGGCGCAGCCCGGCCAGCGTCACCGTGAGGGAGGGCTTCTTCACCAGAGAACCTCGCTTGCCTCGAACACCGGTCCGTCCTTGCAGCAGAGGCGGTACCGATCGCCGCGGACAGGGATGGCGCACCCCATGCAGATCCCGATGCCGCACCCCATCGGCGCCTCCATCGAGAGTTGACAGGGCAAGGCGTGCGCGGCCGCCACGTCGGCGACGCGCCGGAGCATGCCGGGGGGGCCGCAGGCGTAAATAGCGCGGCTCCCGGCCGGCGGCGACTCCAGGTGCCGCTCCAGGAGATCGGTCACGAGGCCCCGCTCCCCCGCGCTCCCATCCTCGGTTGCCACGGAGAGGCGCACGTCGGCGCGCCGGAAATCCGCGGCGCAGAGGATGTCAACCTTTGAGCGGCCCCCGAGGAACGCCACCATGGTCGGGCGCAGAGAGCGCCCACCGCCGCCGTTGCGGCGGCGCGCTGCCAGCGCCTCGGCCAGGGCGATGACCGGCGGCACGCCGATCCCGCCAGCCACCAGGACGAGTTCGTCCGCCCCCGCCGGCACCGTGAACGCGTTGCCGAGGGGACCGAAGAGATCCACGGCCGCTCCGGCGCGGCAGCCCGCGAGCTGAGCCGTTCCCCGTCCGATGACCTTGTACAGGAACACGACGCTGGCGCCGCTGCGCCGTCTGCTCCGGCCGCGGCCTCCCTGCGCCATGCGGTAGATGCTATAGGCTCGGGGGAGAAGCGGATCGCTGCCGTTCTCCACGCGGAGCATGAAGAACTGGCCTGCCCGGAAGGTCGGCCGTATCCCCTCGACCTCCACGGCGACGCGGTAGTAGCCGTGGCGGAGATCCCGGTTTTCGGCCACCCGTCCCCGCAATTCCTGACTCCGATGGTCCCCCCCCACCCCCGGGGCGGAGGGTATGCCCCCCCTAGGCTTCCGCATCGGCGCCGTCGCCGCCGCTGTGGTAGGCCTGGAGCGGGTGGACCTCCAGGCGGCCGGCCTTGAGGGCCCGGATCCCGCCGGCGGCCGCCCTCGCAGCGGCGAGCGTGGTGAAGTAGGGGATCCCCAGGTCAATGGCGGTCCGGCGGATCTCGTAGGAGTCCATCCGGGAGGCCCGTCCCTCCGGCGTGTTGACCACCATGGCGATCTCGCCGTTCTTCATCCGGTCCACGATGTGGGGCCGGATCCCGTCCGTGACCTTGGCCACCGGTTCCACGGCAATGCCAGCCCGGGTCAGGGCGGCGGCGGTCCCCGCGGTGGCCAGCAGCCGAAAGCCCAATTCGGCCAGCGCGACCGCCAGGGGGCCCACGTGGGCCTTGTCCCGATCCCGGACGCTCACGAAAGCGGTTCCGGCGAGGGGGAGGATTCCGTTCGCCGCGATCTGGGACTTGGCGAAGGCCCGCCCGAAATCCCGGTCAATCCCCATCACCTCCCCCGTGGACTTCATCTCCGGGCCGAGCACCGCATCCACGCCCCGGAACTTGATGAAGGGGAGAACCGCCTCCTTCACCGCCACGTGCCGGGGCCGCGGCTCCTGGGTGAACCCCAACTCCTCCAGGGTCTTCCCCACCATCACCTTCGCCGCCAGTTTCGCGAGCGGCACCCCCACCGCCTTGCTGACGAAGGGGACCGTCCGCGAGGCGCGGGGGTTCACCTCCAGGACGTACACGGTCGCATCCTTGATGGCGAGCTGGACGTTCAGGAGGCCCACCACCCCCAACTCCAGGGCCAGCGCGCGGGTGATCTCCCGGATCTCGTCCAGGATCTTCTCGGGCACCGAATGGGGGGGGAGCGAGCAGGCGGCGTCCCCTGAGTGGATGCCGGCCTCCTCGATGTGCTCCATGATCCCCCCGATTACCACCCGCTCCCCGTCGCAGAGGGCGTCCACGTCCATCTCCAGGGCATCCTCGAGGAACTTGTCTACGAGAACGGGGTGCTCCGGCGAGGCCTGCACCGCCTTGGTCATGTACTCCTGGAGCCCGGCCTCCTCGTACACGATCTCCATCGCACGGCCGCCCAGGACGTAGGAGGGGCGGACCAGGACCGGATAGCCGATGGAGCGCGCGATCCGGGCCGCTTCCTGGAAGGTGGCGGCGGTGGCGCTGGCGGGCTGCTGGAGCCCGAGTTTCTGCACCAGTTGCTTGAAGCGCTCCCGATCCTCAGCCCGGTCAATGGCGTCGGGCGTTGTCCCCAGGATCCGCACCCCGGCCCGGGAAAGCGGCACAGCCAGCTTCAGCGGGGTCTGCCCCCCGAACTGGACGATGACCCCCTCCGGCCGCTCCCGATCCACGATGTTCAGCACCTCCTCCATGGTGAGGGGCTCGAAGTAGAGCCGGTCCGAGGTGTCGTAGTCGGTGGAGACGGTCTCGGGGTTGCAGTTGACCATGATGGCCTCGAAGCCCAGTTCCTTCAGGGCGAAGGCCCCGTGGACGCAGCAGTAGTCGAACTCGATCCCCTGGCCGATCCGGTTGGGCCCGCTCCCCAGGATGATCACCTTGCGCCGCTCGGACGGGGCGGCCTCGTCCTCCCGCTCGTACGTGGAGTAGAAGTAGGGGGTGTGGGCCACGAACTCGGCGCCGCAGGTGTCCACCATCTTGAAGGTCGCCTCGATCCCCATCCGCTTCCGGGCGTCCCGGATGGTGCGCTCGTCCGACCCCACCAGGGTGGCCAGCCGCCGGTCCGAGAATCCCATCTCCTTCGCCTCCCGCATGGCCGCGTGGGTCAGGAGGCGCAGGAGCGGCGAGGAGGCGCTCCCCTTGTCGGCC
>JAHFDC010000243.1:1585-2768 GCA_023249205.1 Candidatus Methylomirabilota bacterium | reverse complement strand
TGACGGCGGTCACGACCAACGCATCGGAAAGCCTCGATGTGAGCGTGCCCCTTCGGGTGGACACGATCAAGGCCAAGACCGCGACCACCGGCAGTTTCGTCACGAACCTCGTGGACAACCTCGCCGACTCGCTCTCCTTCAAGGAGGCTGCCAACTTCTACCTCACGTTCGTGACCACGAACGGGTCCGAGAGCGTGGACGTTGGCCAAGCGTTGCGGGTGGATACGATCAAGGGAAAGACGGGGACCACCGGGACGTTCGCCGTCACCCTCGTGGACAACCTCGCCAACGCCTTGGAAGTGAAGGAAGGGGCCAACACCTTCATCAAGCTCGTCACGACCAACGCCGCCGAGCGGGTCGTCATTGGCCAGCCCCTCCAGCTCGACGGCGGCCTCGCCCCCGCCACCATCTTCAAGTCGGCGGAACAGACCGGGACCGGGGCCGCGCAGAACGTGGCCCACGGGCTCCTCACCACGCCGTCGATGGTGTGGTGGTCAGTCTCCGACACGACGGCGGCGGGCATCGTGGCCGGCGGGTTCAACATGGCCCCGGGCGTTCACGACGCGACCAACGCGAAGTTCACCGCGACGACTGGCCTCAAGTTCTTTGTGTTCGCACTCAAGTAGGAGGTCGCCGTGGCCTACGCCTTCACCGCTTCCGTCGCCAAGTACCGGATCGCCTCGCGACTGTACTACCTCTACACGATCATCGAGACCGGGATCACGGCAGGGACCGACGAGTTCACCATCGAGAACCTTCCGTTCCGGGGGACCATCCTCCAGCACAAGTCGGTCCTCGCCGCAGGCACGGGCAACGCCACGACCGTGGACCCGGAGCTGGGCGAGGCGACCACGACCAAGGAAGTGTTTGAGAACGGGGCCGCCGGGGCTGCGCCGGTGAACATGAATCTGGCCAAGGGCTACTCCGCCACCAAGCTGTTCGGCCGGTCGCAGGCCAACGGCACCGTGAGTGGGGCCAACGGAAAGGTGACGACGACGATCACGATCGTTGAGGGCGCGCTCTAGTAGAGCTACACGAGGGCCACCATGCCTGACCTTCCCGAGACCTCCGGCGACTACGACCCGCCGCCGATCCCCGACAACGTGGCCCCCGATGTGAGACTCCAGCTCAAGATGGGCGAGTGGTCCACGCGCGCCATGCTCAGCGACAACCGCCGCCGGGA
>JAHFDC010000243.1:0-1575 GCA_023249205.1 Candidatus Methylomirabilota bacterium | reverse complement strand
GCCGGGAACGCAGGGCCGACGAGCGGCACAACGAGATCGTGAAGCTGGTCACGCCCCGACCGGAACCGGACGCGCCGCCGTCGTTGCTCGCCCGGTTCCTTGCCGGCCCCGCCATGAAGAACCCGGCGGTGCAACTGATGTTCGGGTCGGCCCTCACGACCGTGTTCACCTCCGGAGCGGCGGCGATCCTGTACGCCCTGTTCCATTGGACCGGCCTACCCTCCACCCCCACGCCCGTGCCCGTGGTGCCTGTCACCGCCGTGGCGGGCGGGTGAGGCGCGTCCTTGTCGTGGGTGCCACCTCCCTCCTGTTCGTCGGCGTAGCCGCCATGCTGGCCTTGGAATGGGCCGGCTACAACGCAGCTCAGGACCGGTGGGGGCCTACCGGGGCGTGACGGTCTCGGCCGGGTCCGCCACCTGCGACGGGGGCGGCGTCGAAGGGGTGGGCACGACCAACTCCAAGGCGGCGAGGGCGGGGCCAGCAAGGTCCACCACCTCGTCCCGGGCGGCCCGACAGTCCGCCACCACCTCGGCCGATGTGGCGAGCAGCGTGGACATCGCCGTGGCCTTGAGCGACGACGGGAGTTTCACCGTGTCCCCGTTGCGCCGGAGCCAGAAGTCGGTGCCTGTCCACAGCATCACCCCGTTCCCGGGTACGCCCCATTCACAAGCCTCAAAGCAACACTCCGCCCGGAGCTGGTCGGTGAGTCGCTTCACCCCGGCGGAGAGTTTCTTCACCGTCGTGATGTACTCGTGGTCAGGCATGATCAGGTTCCTCCTTCTTTGCTGGTGATTCGTCGTCGTCGCAGTCCATCCCCAGCAGGCGGAGGCCAGCGTTGCAGATGCGGACGGCGGCGAGGAGGTCGTCCCCGCCGCGCGTCTGCCACACCCCACCGGGCGTGCAGTAGTACGCCCGCACCATCCCGCTGGGAAGCTCGCCGAGGTGGGCTACAAGGTGCCAATTGCTCTGGTGCTGGTCGTCCACCCACCGGCCCCACCACCCCCCGTACATTCGCCACGGGCCGACTGTCCCCACAGGTACGGGGTCAGGCATCGTCCTCGTCCTCCGGTTCGGGTAGCCGGGGAGGATCACAGTCGTCCTCCCCCTCGTCGTCCTCAAGGTAATGCCCCTTCCGGAAGCGTTCCGGGTGGCAGGTGGCGCAGTCCTCCGCGCCACAGAAGCCGTCACAGCAGGAGCGCGCCCTCACGGCTTGGTCTCAGGTTCGGCCGGGGCCAGCTCCGCCCCACCCTCCGCGTCGATGCCACACCTCACCTCGATCCCGTCCACCCGGAAGGTGGCGAGGCACCCCCACAACCGCACGCCGCCGCTGTTGTCGGTCCACGGCGCGTACTCCGGCGTGGTGCCCGGGTCGGCGAGGGCCTCAACGATGGGCCGGGAGAGGTGGGACAGGAACACGTACTCCATGCCGAGGCTGGCGTACAAGGAGCGCACCTCGTAACCCTCGTAGGTCAGGCGGACGGCGAGGGCAAGCACAGGAGGAAGCGGGTTTAGCACGACTTCACCTCCGCTTCCCCGGCCATGCCGAGGTCCACGGACGGGGCACCACCCGGTTGC
>JAHFDC010000242.1 GCA_023249205.1 Candidatus Methylomirabilota bacterium | reverse complement strand
GTCCCAGCAGATCGGCCCGGAGGTCGCCCCGCTCATCCGTGAGATGGTCTGCCTCCGGAACCGGGTCGCCCGGGGCATGGGGTTTTCGGACCACTACGCCTTCGCCCTGGAGACCCAGGAGCTCACGGAAGTCCGGCTCTTCGCCCTGCTGGACGAACTGGACCGCCGGACCGCCCGTCCGTTCTTCGCCGAGAAGGCGCGCCTGGACGCGGAGGTCTGCGCCCGCTTCGGCGTGAGCGAGGGTGCGCTCCGTCCCTGGCATTACGCCGACCCGTTCTTCCAGCGCCCGCCCCCCCGCCGCGACGTGAACCTCGATCCCCTCTTCGCGGGTGCCGACCTGCCGGCGCTGATGGTTGCCTCCTTCGACGGGCTGGGCCTCGAGGTCCGCGACATCCTGGCCCGCAGCGACCTGTTCGAGAAGCCGGGGAAGTCTCAGCACGGCTTTTGCACGGATATTGACCGGGAGGGGGACATCCGGATTCTCTGCAACCTGGTGGGGAACGAGCACTGGATGCGCACCCTGCTCCATGAGGCGGGCCACGCGGTCTACGACAAGTACCTGGACCGGGGCCTCCCCTACTTCCTGCGGGTGCCGGCCCACACCTTCACCACCGAGGCGGTCGCCATGCTCCTGGAACGGCAGGTGTACCAGGCCCCGTGGCTCACGGGGGTTGCCGGCCTGCCGGCCGGCGAGGCCGCGGCCCTGGCCGCCGCTGCCGCGGCCCACCACCGCTTCGGCATGCTCCTCTTCGCCCGCTGGGGGCTGGTGATGGTCCACTTCGAGCGCGCGCTCTACCGAACGCCGGAGGCCGACCTCAACCGGCTCTGGTGGGAGTTGAAGGCTCGCTTCCAGGGCCTCATCCCGCCCGCGGGGAGAGAGACGCCCGACTGGGCAGCCAAGATCCACCTGGCGGTGGCGCCGGTGTACTACCACAACTACCTGCTCGGAGAACTCTTTGCGAGCCAAATCCACCGGACGATCCGGGCGCAGGTGCCCGGCGGCCGCCTCGCCCTGAGCTCGGCCGCGGGAGCCTTCCTTCGGGAGCGGCTCTTCGCGCCGGGCGACCGCTGGGCCTGGCCGCGGCTTGTGTTGGAGGCCACGGGGGAAGCCCTCGCCCCGGTCGCTTTCGCGGCCGAGGCCGGGGCGGAGTAGCGGCTCTCTGGCGCGGGACGGGCGTTGAGCAGAGTCGTCCCGGGGTGGTATCCGTAGAGGCTGGCCTCGGAGAGGAAGACTCGGGGGAGGAGGGATCCGTGGGCGCGCAGAAAGCGATCCAGCCGGGACATCTGGTCGTGGTGGTGGGAGGAGCGGTCGCTGGCGCCGAGGCGGTGGCCCAGTTCACGGCCCGGGGGGTCCGCTGCGTCGTCCTGGAGCAGAACTCCCGGCCCTACGGGAAGATCGAGGACGGCCTGCCCCGCTGGCACGTCAAGCTCCGGGCCCAGGAGTACGCCAAGATTGACGAGAAGCTGGCCCACCCGCTGGTCCAGTTCGTCCCCGGGACGAGGCTTGGCCGGGAGATCGGCCTGAAGGATCTGCTGGCCTGGAAGCCGAGCGCCGTCGTTCTCGCCAACGGCGCCTGGCGGGACCGGCCGCTCCCTGTGGAGGGGGTGGATGCCTACGTGGGTCGGGGCTTCTACTACCAGAACCCCTTCGTGTACTGGTTCAACCACTACGACGACCCGGACTACCAGGGCCCAGCCGTGGAGTTCGCCGACGGCGGGATCGTGGTGGGGGGCGGGCTGGCGTCGCTGGACGTGGTGAAGATCATGATGCTCGAGGCCGTGACCCGTGCGCTCAAGGCCCGCGGGATGCCGGCGGATCCGGTGACGCTCGAACATGGCGGGCTGAAGCGGGCCCTGGAGCAGCGGGGCCTCAGCCTGGAGGCCCTGGGCGTCAAGGGCTGCACCCTCTTCTACCGTCGGACGGTCGAGGACATGCCCGTCGCCGATCCTCCGGAGAACGCCACGCCCCAGCAACTGGAGCGGAACCGACAGACCAGGCGGAAACTCCTCCAGAATTTCCAGGAGCGATTTCTCTTCCGGTTTCAGGAGCGCTCGCTGCCAGTGGGCCTCCTGACCGAGGCGGACCGGCTCGCCGGCCTCACCTTCACCCGGACCGAAATCAAGGGTCGGGCGGTGACGACAGTGCCGGGATCGGAGGCGCCGGTCCGGGCGCCCCTCACCGTCAGCAGCATCGGGAGCATCCCGGAGCCGGTCGCAGAACTTCCCATGGCGGGGGAACTCTACCGGCTGAAGGACCTGCGAACCGGGGAGGTGGAGGGTCTGCCGGGCGTCTTCGCGCTCGGGAACGCCGTGACCGGGAAGGGGAACATCCTTGACTCTCTCAAGCACGGGAGGCTGGTAGCCCAGCACATCCTGGAGAACTACCTCACCGGGACTGCCAGCGGGTACGAGGAGATCCTGGAGGATGCGGCGGCCGAAGCCCGGGAGAAGGCCAGGGCCGTGGCCGATCGGGTGCGGGTCGCCCCTCCTATTCCTGCCGAGCGGATCACCGCCATCCTTCGGGCCGTGCGGAGTCTTCAGGCCGCCGCGGGGTACCCCGGCGACTACCGGGCGTACATCGCCACCGTCCCGCCCACCTGCTGATGCCCTCCGCTCCCCCGGGGGCGGCCTCCCACCCCCCCCTGCCGGGCATCGAACGGCCTAATACAAACGACAGAATCACAGTGACAACGTCCGGGTCCTGTCGCCGGCGCCGCCCCGTGCGCCGCCGCCCTTTCCCCGGGCCGGCCGCTCCTCCGCCCGATGCG
>JAHFDC010000241.1 GCA_023249205.1 Candidatus Methylomirabilota bacterium | reverse complement strand
CGAAGGTCTGCATCCCGTACTGGGTGGCGCCGGCTGCGACGAACTCCGGGATCTTCCGGGTCTTGTCCGGGTCCACGATGCACTCCCGGATGGTGGCGGTGGCCATCATGAGCTCCACCGCCGGGACCCGCCCCCTCCCGTCGGCCCGCGGGATGAGGCGCATGGAGATGATCCCCTTCAGCACCGCAGCGAGCTGCAGGCGGATCTGCTTCTGCTGGTAGGGCGGGAAGACGGAGATGATCCGGTTGACCGTCTCGCCAGCGTCCACCGTGTGCAGGGTGCTCATCACGAGATGCCCGGTCTCGGCCGCCACGATGGCGGTGGAGATGGTCTCGTAGTCCCGCATCTCTCCCACGAGGATCACGTCCGGGTCCTGGCGCAGGGCGCTCCGCAGCGCTTCGGCGAAGGTGACGGTATCCATCCCCACCTCGCGCTGGTTCACGAGGGCCTTCTTGTCCCGGTGGAGGAACTCGATCGGGTCCTCGATCGTGATGATATGACAGGCCCGGCTGGCGTTGACCATATCAATCATCGCGGCCAGGGTGGAGGACTTCCCGCTCCCCGTGGTCCCCGTCACCAGGATCAGCCCGCGGGGCTCCATGGCCAGTTTCTCCAGGAGCGGGGGCAGATTGAGTTCGGCGATCGTCATGATTTTGATGGGGATGACGCGCAGGACCATCCCGACGGTGCTCCGCTGCTGGAAGATGTTGCAGCGGAACCGGCCGAGGCCGGGCAGGCTGTAGGCCAGGTCAATCTCGCTGTGCTCCTTGAATTTCTCCTTCTGTTTGCTGTTCATCACCGAGAAGGCCATCCGGATGGCGTCTTCCTGGGTGGTGCGCGGCCTCTCGGTGATGGGGACGAGTTTATCGTCAATGCGGAGGACCGGCGGGCTTCCCACCTTGACGTGCAGGTCGGAGGCCTTCCGCTCCACCGCCATCTTCAGGAGTTCCTGGAGCTCCATGAACTCTCCTCCGGTCCTCCGGGGAGGCGGGGGTTACCTGGGGGCCGGGGCCCCGGCCAGTCCCTTGGCCGGAGCGCTGATCCCCATCGCCTCCCGGAGCTTTGTTTCCACCTCGGCCGCGATGGCCGGGTTCTCCAGGAGGAACCGCTTGGCGTTGTCCCGGCCCTGCCCGATCCGCTCCCCGCTGTAGGCGTACCAGGCGCCGCTCTTCTCGATGATCTTCTGCTGGGTGCCCAGGTCAATCAGGCTCCCGGTCCGGGAGATCCCCTCCCCGTACACGATGTCGAACTCCGCCTCCCGGAAGGGGGGGGCCACCTTGTTCTTCACCACCTTCACCTTCACCCGGGAGCCGACCACGGTGTCGCCGTCCTTGATGGCGGCGATGCGGCGGATGTCGAGGCGGACCGAGGCGTAGAACTTCAGCGCCCGGCCGCCGGTGGTGGTCTCGGGGTTGCCGAACATGACCCCGATCTTCTCGCGGATCTGATTGATGAAGACCACGCAGGTCCGCGACTTGCTGATGGCGCCCGTCAGCTTCCGGAGGGCCTGGGACATGAGGCGGGCCTGCAGGCCCATGTGCGCATCCCCCATCTCCCCTTCGATCTCGGCCCGGGGGACCAGGGCGGCGACCGAGTCAATCACCACCACGTCAATGGCCCCGCTGCGGACCAGGACCTCCGTGATGTCCAGGGCCTGCTCCCCCGTGTCCGGCTGGGAGATGAGCAGGTCTTCGATGTTGACCCCCAGCGTCTCGGCGTACTTGGGGTCAAGCGCGTGCTCGGCGTCGACGAAGGCGCAGGTCCCGCCCGCCCGTTGCGCCTCCGCGATGACGTGCAGGGCTAGCGTGGTCTTCCCCGACGCCTCGGGCCCGAAGATCTCCACCACCCGGCCCCGGGGGAGACCGCCCACGCCCAGGGCGCCATCCAGTTCCAGGGACCCCGTGGAGATGGTGGCGATCGGCTCGAGTGCCCCCTTCTCCCCCATCTTCATGATGGAGCCCTTGCCGTACAGTTTCTCGATCTGCGCGATGGCCACGTCCAGGGCCTTCTCCTTCTCCCGTTTTTCCATGACCGTTTGCCCCCCCAGAACTGTTCCGCCTCTCCCCTTCCCCCGTGGTAAGTTAGGCCGACCCTAAAGCATCCCTCCCCTCTTGTCAACCCGATCCCCGTGGGTCCATTCCAAGCGGGGTAGGCTGATGAACACAAGAGATTCAAGTGGTTAGGCACACTTGGGAGCCCAGGTCGTCGCTCCGGGCACCCGGCACCTATCGCCTGGCAAGAAGGGTGCCAGATGGCAGGACGGGACGCGGTGAAATTCCCTGAACTCGACCTCGGCGCCTTCTTCAAGCCCTTCCCCCACCTCTTGCAGCACCGGGTCCTGCTCGAGGACGAGGAACGGGTGGGCGCCCTCGCCGCCGCCATCCGGGCGGCAGTGCGTCCGGGTGATGTCGTCCTGGAGGTGGGGACCGGGACCGGAGTCCTGGCGGTGCTGGCGGCCCGGGCCGGAGCGAGGCGGGTCTATGCGGTGGAGCGGACCGGCCTGGCCAAGGTCGCGGCGGCCGTGGCGCGCGAGAACGGGGTCGGGACGAAGGTCCGAGTGATCGAAGGGGACGCCCTAGCGATCCGCCTCCCCGAGCGGGCCGACCTTCTCATCACGGAAACGCTCGGCCACCTGGGGCTGGAGGTGGGGCTTGCGGCCATCGTCCGGGATGCGCGCCGGCGGCACCTGAAGCCGGGGGCCAGGGTTCTCCCCCGCCGCCTCCGGTTGCTCGCGGCTCCGGTGGCCCTCGTCGGGTTTTCGCAGGAGGTGCTC
>JAHFDC010000240.1 GCA_023249205.1 Candidatus Methylomirabilota bacterium | reverse complement strand
CGAGGGCCAGCTCGTCCACGAGGGCGACCTCCTCGGCTACACGGGCAAGACCGGGAACGCCGCCAACCTCCCGGCCCACGAGGACCACCTGCACTTTGAGGCGAGGACGGAACCTCACCCCGGCCTCGGTCTCGGCGGCCGAGTCTCCCCGTTGGAGTGGTTCAAGTCGTGCCCGCTGCACGTTGCGGTGGTGGTCCCGTGACCCTCGTTTGGGTGAGCGTGTTCGCCGTGGGCCTCTTTAGCTTTGCGGCCGGGTTCGCCACGGCCCACATCCGTATGTGGAGCATCGGCCCGTGAAAGACATCCTCGCCGCCATGAACCTCCTGAGTCGGAAAAGCTCAACGTCGAAGTCGGCGTTGATGTTCGTCCTGACGCTGGCCTCGTCCGTGGGCCTGTGTGTGTACGGGAAGCTGACAGGTCAGGAGTGGTCGTCGCTAATGACGTTCGTTCTACCTGCCTTTCTGGCCGCCGAGACAGGGCGGCGGTGGTCCCCCAAGACTGAGAAGGAGCCGGCCCCATGAACCTCCCCAAGCTGATCGCCGACATCGAACGCCTCCTTGCCGATGTGAAGGCGGCGACCGAAGCCGCAGGCCCGGACGGGAAGAAGATCAACCCGGCGGAGTGGGGTCGGCTGGCCAAGGATGGGCTGGCCGTGGCTGGCGATCTCGTCGGCGTGGTGGCCGCCGTTTCCGCCCTCGCTTGACGGGCTACACGGGGGCATGGCCGAGCCGTCCCCGTTTGCGAAGCAGGGTATCGAGTCCAAGTCTCCGTTCTCGGAGGTCAAGGCCCGGTCCCCGTTCGCGCCCGTAGCTCCCGGTGGGGCCGCCCCGACCCCTGCCCCGCCGCCACCGGCCCCACCTCCGGTCACGACGACGCCCGCCCCGGAGCCGGAACCAAGTACGGTCCAAGTAGTCCCTACCAACCGCTTCACGGGGGCGGACAACCCCACGACGATCACGCCGGAGGGTGGAGTCTCACACTTCCGGATCGACCCGTGGGGATCGAAGAAAGCCCTTGGCCTCCAGAAGTCTCTCCCGGACCAACCGCTCCAAGATTATGTCATTACGAAGGGGCTTACCGGCGACCCGTTCACGGTCACGCCCGACGAGCTGAAAGAGCCGGCCGAGCCGAAGTGGTACGAGACCCTGTTCGGCTGGCTGGAGCCGTTCGACTACCCCCGGCGATACGCATGGCAGGCGGCGGCGGGACTCGGGGCGTTGCTCCCGGAACGTGGGGACGCCAGCCACCCGGAAACCGTGTCGCAGGAGGTGGGCGATACCTTGGCGTGGGCCATGAGCAAGGCGGCCCCGGTGGCCGTTCGTACCGCCCTGATGGGGGCGACCGGCGGACTCTCCGAGGTGGGCCACGCCGTCCTCACCGGCGGCGTCCCCAAGGCCGTGGCCGACGCCAGCTCTGACGCCGAGCATCATGCCACCGAGGAAATGGCCCTCCGGTTTTACGACGCTCTCTCCAAGGGAACGCTGTGGGACAAGGGGCTGGACCAAGCCCGGCCCCTCCCGATGCACAAGGAGTGGACGGTCGCCCCCTACCTCACGGGGCGGGATGTGATCGACCAGCTCGTGCCCGTCGATCTGGCCGAGAAGCTGGCGGTGTCCACGACCGACCCGGTGAACAAGGCGATGTGGTCGATGCTCTCCTCGGAGCTGGGCCGGGAAGGACTCGGGATGGCGGCGGAGTTCGCCCTCGACCCGCTGTGGCTGGCAGGCCCGGCCAAGGGAACGGCCCTCGTCCACACCGCTGGCGAGGTGTACGAGCTGTCCCGCCCCCTCACCCGGGCGGCGAACGTGGCGGCCCGACTCACGGGACAGGATGCCGATCTCGTCCAAAAGCTCGTGGTCCGGATGTTCGTCGGCACCCCCAAGGAAGTGGCCGAGGCGCGGGCGACGTTCACGCAGGCGGCACAGGCGGCCACCGACGCGGCCCACACCCGGGACGCGGACGCCCTCCGGCTGGCGGCGGCACTCCGAGACCCGGCCCGCGCCGTGTCGGAACACGCGGCCGAGCTGGCCCGGGAACGCGCGTCCGTACAGGCGGTGATCGACGGCTACGTTCGTCCCGGGGTCACCGTCACCGAGGATGCGGCCCGGATGGCCAAGATCGCGATGGAGGCGGGGAAGCGGAAGCTGGCGAAGCTGGCGGAAGAAGCGGCCAAGATGGGCGATGTGAAGGCGGCCAGTCGATACCTCACCGGCCAGTTGTACCGGGCGCAGGCAGACGCTCGCACGTTCGGCCGAAACGCGGCGCAGATGAACGAGGCCATCCGGATCGCCGGGGAGGCGGGCAAGCCGTTGGAGAAGGCGGGATCGCTCTCGTGGCACCTTCCGTTTGCCGAGGACTCCAAGTGGCTGATCGAGTCCGGGGCGGGCGAGAAGGTCAAGGCGTTGATGCCAGCGTGGGCACTTCGCACCGTGGGGACGGCGGCCTCGTGGGGGGACAAGTTCGGGGCGGACGCCCTCGCCCTCAAGCTCCGGGAAGGGGCGGCGGCAACGTGGACCACCGGCGAAGAAATGGCCCTCGCCTACCACCGGACGGCGGGCGGGCTGATGCAGCTCCCCAAGATCGCGTGGCACTACGCCGCCGTTCTCCTCGGCGACCGGGCGATCATGCCGCTGGTCCAGCGCATCCGGTCCACCGTCGAGCTGGAGCAGTTCGGGGCGCGGGGCCGCCACCTCGCCCAAATCCCGTTCATGGGGGGCAAGTGGCAGACCTTGGAACGAGTCGCCCCCGAGGTGTGGAAGGACTATCAATCGGCC
>JAHFDC010000058.1 GCA_023249205.1 Candidatus Methylomirabilota bacterium | reverse complement strand
TGCCGTCGCCGCTCCCACGCGCTCGGGCGCGGGCGCCCTCCCCGGGGCGCGGGCGGAGACGGCGCACTCGGGCTGGCTCCTCGCCTTTTGCATCAGTTATGCCTTCATCATGCTGGTCTTTCTGAATTACACCGCTGTCCTCCCGCTGGTCCAGAAGGAGTGGCGGCTGAGCAGCGCGGCCGCCGGCTCCATCTTCTCGGCCCACCAGATCGGCTACATCGCCTCGGGGGTGCTTCTCACCTTTCTCACCGACCGCTACAACCCGCGGGTGATTTTCCTCCTGTCCGCGTTCTGGTCCGCAGTGGCCAACGCCCTGTTCGCCCTCTTCGCGACCGACCTGACCTCTGCCCTGGCCCTCCGCGCCCTGGCCGGTCTCGGGATGGGAGGAACCTACATGCCCGGACTTAAGCTGGTCGCGGAGCGGTTCCCGAGCGAGAGACGCGGCCGGGCGGTCGGGTTCTACACCAGCGCGTTCGTCTTCGGGGCCGCCTTCTCCACCCTCCTGAGCGGGCTGGTGGCCGCAGTCGGCGGGTGGCGTCTGGCCATCCTGACCACCGCCTTCGGGGCCCTGGTGGGGAGCATCCTGAGCCTCGTCGTCCTTGCCGACCTGCCGGCCATCACCATTCCGGCGACGCCGCGCCGCCTGACCTCCGAGGTGCTGCGCAACCGTCCCGCCCTCCTGCTGGTCGTCGCCTACGCCGGCCACATGTGGGAGCAGTACGGGATGCGGGGGTGGATGGTGGCCTTCCTGGCCGCCAGCCTCCTCCACCGGGGGGCGGAGCCGGCGGAGGCCACGGGCATGGCGGCGACGCTCACCGCCATCATCGTGGCGATCGGGGGGGTCGCCACGGGTCTCGCCGGGATCGTCTCGGACCGGTTCGGCCGGACGACGACGATTGGCGGCATCATGGTGGGGAGCGGATTGTGCTCGCTCGGCTTCGGGTGGCTCTTCGGCTCCCACACCGGCCTCATCGTGGCGGTGGGACTCTGCTATTCCTTCCTGGTCGTGGCGGAGTCCCCGATTCTTTCCACGGGCCTGTCCGAACTCGTCGCGCCACGGTACGTCGGGGCCGCGATGGGGGTCCAGACCCTCTTCGGATTCCTCGCCGCCTCGGTATCGCCTGCGGTCTTCGGCTACATGCTGGATCTGACCAACGCGTCCGCGGTCGGGCGCACGGGAGCGCAGCCTGTCGTCTGGGGATGGGCCTTCACCACGCTGGCCGTCGGGGCTCTGGTGGGTGTGGGGGCCATGGCCGCCCTGCGGCGCCACCCGGAGAGCATCAAGATGGCCAGCGGACGGCGGTAAGAAGGGAGGGGGAGCATGCGGCGGTACGCTCCGGCGGTCGTAGCGGTGAGCCTGATCCTGCTGTTCGGCACGGGCTTCCGGAACCCGGACCTGGAGCGGGTGTACCGGGTCGGCGTGATGATCACCGACGACACGTACCTCGCTCCCGTCGAGGGCTTCCGGGATGGGATGCGCGAACTCGGCTACCTCGAGGGGGAGCACATCACCTACGACGTCCAGAATGCCAAATTGAACCGGACCGCTCTGCACGACTTCGCCAAGCGCTTCGTCCATGAGCGGGTGGACCTCATCTTCACCGCCACCTACATCGGGGCCTCGGTGGCGAAGGACGCGACGGTGACGACCCCCATCCCGGTCGTCTTCGGCCCGGCGGGCGACCCGGTGGAGACGGGCCTGGTCAAGAGCATCCTGGCGTCGGGCAACAATCTGACGGGGGTGAGCACCCTCAGCCTCGAACTGACCGCCAAGCGCCTCGAGATGCTCACCCGCCTCGTTCCCGGCATCCGCCGCCTTGCCCTGCTCTACAACCCTGATGACCGGTTCTCTCAAGAGGTCTCGCGGCAGGCGCGCCAGGCGGCCGAGCGCCTGGACCTCGCCGTCCTCGACCTCCACGGGCGGGATGCCGACGGGATCCGGCAGGCGCTTCGCGCGCTCAGCGCGAAGGAGGCGGATGCCGTGTTCGCCATTCCGGACATCCTGGTGAACAACCAGGTCGAGGCCCTGTCGGCCATCGCCCGCGAGCGGCGGCTCCCCTACATGGTGCACATCCGGTCACTGGCAGAGAAGGGGGCCCTGGCATCCTACGGCATCAACACGTATCAGATCGGGCGACAGGCCGCACGGTTAGCCGACAAACTCTTCAACGGGGCCAAGCCCTCGGACATCCCGATTGAGACCCCGCGGAAACTCGAACTGGTCGTGAACGTGCGCGTGGCCAAGGAGATCGGGGTGCGGATCCCCGAGAAGCTCCTGAGGGAAGCCGATGCGATCCTCCGCTGACCTCACCGCCCACCTGCTCGGCGGCAGCCCGCCGCCCGGGATCCCGCCGGAATTGACCATCCGGCGGAGGTGGTGGGACCGCGTAGGCCTCCGCCTGCTGGTACTGGTGGTGGCCGCCGCCACGGTCCCGACCCTCATCCTCGGCCTGCTCGTCATCCGATCCGGGCGGGGAAGCCTGGAGCGGGAGGTGCTCACCCGGAACCGGGAGGTCGCGCGCTGGGGGGTGGAAAAAGTCGAGTCCTTCGTCGGCAATGCCCTAGAGAACATGCGGCTGCTGATCAACCTCACCGACCTGGACCGCCCGGACCGCCGGAATCCCCGCCCCGACCTGTCGCTCTTCCTCAGTTTCATGGAGGACGTGAAAGAGATCAGCCTCCTCGACGCCCAGGGCCGGGAACACCTCCGGCTCTCGGAAGAAACCATCTACACCAGCCGCGACCTCGGAGACCAGGCGGGCTCGCCAGCGTTCGAGGCCGCCCGGGGAGGACAGGTGTACATCGGCCCGGTCACCACCTCGCCGCACGCCGAGCCCTTCGTCACCCTCGCGCTCCCGATCGAGAATCTGGCCGAGGGGCGCCTCGCGGCCGTCCTGGTCGCGCAGCTCAACCTGAAGCGCCTGTGGGAAGAGGTTCTGTCGTTCCAGGTCGGGAAGAGCGGGTACCTGTACCTGGTGAACCCCGAGGGAGTCCTCATCGCCCACCCCGACTTCAGCCTGGTCCTGGCCGGGAAGGAGATGCGAGGGTCCCCCGCGGTGCGCCGCTTCCTGCGCGGGGGCGAGGACCTCCCGCCCGCGGGCGCCGAGGGGTATCCCAACTACCAGGGCCAAGAGGTCCAGGGGGTCTTCGCCCGCAGCGCCAAGCTCGGGTGGGGGGTGATCGTGGAGCAGCCGCTGGCCGAGGCTCTCGCCAACGTGCGCCAGACCAAGGTGGAGACCCTGGTCATGCTCCTGAACACCCTCCTGGTCGCCGTTCTCGTTGGAGCGCTCGCAGCGCGGTACGTCACCCGCCCCGTGCGGGCCCTGGCGGCCGGCGCGGCGGCGGTGGGCGCCGGAGACCTCAGCCACACCATTCCGGTCCGCGGCCGGGACGAACTCGCCGAGGTAGCCGGGACCTTCAACTGGATGACGGCAAACCTCCACCAGAACTTCCAGGGGCTTCGCACCCTCCTCGAGAGCACGACCCGGCTCGCCGGCGCGGCCCGGCGGGAGGAGGTCCTCCGGCTGGTCGTGGAGGAGACCCCGAGAGTGGTGGGAGAGGTCCGCTGTGCCGTCCTGCTCCTGGAGGCCACATGGGACGGCAGAGGACCCGCCCACGCCCGGATCTGGAAAGCCGGCGGCGCAGAGACGGAGGCCACTCTCACCCTCTGGCCCGACCAGGATCACCCGGTCGTGCGCGCCCTCTCGTACCGGGACGTGGAGACCACCCGCGCCGGGATGCTCGGGCTGACGCTGGAGACGGACGACCCCGAAGCGCCCGCCCTGGTCGTGCCCCTCCTGGCCGGGCGGGAGGCCCAGGGCGCGTTGCTGGTCGTTCGATCCGCCGGAGGTCAAGGCTTCGGGGAAGCCGAGGTGATGCTCTGCCGGGCGCTCGCCAACCACCTGAGCATCGCGCTCCAACTGCGCGAGGCCCACGAGCACCTGGTGCGGTCGGAGAAGCTCCGGGCGGTGGGCGAGATCGCCGCAGGGGTGGCCCACAACTTCAACAACATCCTGGGCGCCATCCTCGCCCGGGCGCAGCTCCTCCAAAACCTCAGCGACCCAGCCGAAGTCCATCGGGGGCTGGCCATCATCGAACGGGCCGCCCTGGATGGCGGGGGCATCGTCCGGCGGCTCCAGAATTCCGCGCAACTGCAACTCGCCACGCCGCTGGGGTTGGTCGCCCTCAACAAGGTAGTAGAGGATGCGTTGGAGCTCACCCGCCCGCGCTGGAAGGACGCGGCCGAGCTCCGTGGCGCCCCCATCACCATCGAGGTCGCTCTCCGCAGGCTCCCGGCCGTCCTGGGTGAACCCATGGAGCTCCGCGAGGTCATGACGAACATCATCCTGAACGCCGTTGACGCCATGCCCGACGGGGGCCGGCTCCGCATCGAGGGAGCAGTCAGGGACAGGTGGGTGACCCTCGCCTTCCGCGACACGGGCAGCGGGATGAGCGAGGACGTCCGGCGGCGGATCTTCGACCCGTTCTTCACGACCAAGGGGGCGCGGGGGACAGGCCTGGGGATGAGCCTCTCCTACGCCATCGTCAAGCGGCACGGCGGCGAGATCCTCGTGGAGAGCGCGGTCGGCCAGGGGACCTCCGTGCACCTCCACCTGCCGGTCGGACCGGCTCCGGCGCCCCCCCTGCCCGTCGCCGAGCGGGCCCAGGCCCCCTCCATCCCCCGCCGCATCCTGGTGGTGGACGACGACGCCTACGTTCGCGGTCTCCTCAGTGACGTCCTCACCTCCCTGGGGCACCGTGTCGAGGCTGTCGATTCGGGACCGCAGGCGCTGGGGTGCTTCGCGGCCGAGGCCTTCGACATGGTCATCACAGACCTCGGGATGGAACTGTCGGGGCGCGACGTCGCGCGCGCCATCAAGGCGCGTTCCCCCCACACCCCCGTCATCCTGGTGACCGGATGGGCCGCCGACCTGGACGAGGCTGAACTGCGAGAGGCCGGCGTGGACCTACTCCTGGCCAAGCCATTCCAGGTCAGCGAGGTCCGCGAGGTGGTGGACAGGGTCAACGAGTGCCGGACCGGGAGGCGGAACTAGCGGCGCGGGCCGCGGAGAGGAGAGATGGTGGAGCCGATCCGAGTGATGATCGCCGATGACCACACGATCTTCCGGGAAGCGATCGTCTATTTCTTGAACGCGCAGGAGGGCATCCAGGTCGTCAAGGAGGCTCCCGGCGGACGAGAGACCACCTCGCTCGTGGGGGAGGTGAGGCCGGATGTTCTCCTCCTCGACCTGGTGATGCCGGATATGGACGGGCTGGAGGTCCTGCGCCAGGTCCGGGAGAGAAGCCGCGAGACCAAGGTGCTGGTCCTCACCGGGTACTGGGACGAGGGAATGGTGCTCCGGGCGCTCCAGCAGGGGGCCACAGGGTACTTCCTCAAGGGGGGAAGCAGTGCTGACCTTGTGAAGGCGATCAGAGCAGTGCATGCCGGCGAAGCCTGGGTCGAGCGGAACGTGATGGGCAAGTTCTTTGACGGCCTCCCCCGCTCCTACCATGACCAGACCGAGAAGGGAAAAAGACGGGACCCGGGGAACCTGCTGACCAAGCGGGAGGAGCAGGTCACCCGGCTCGTGACACTCGGACACAGTAACAAGGAGATCGCCGAGCGGCTCTGCATCAGCGATAAGACGGTGAAAACCCACCTGACCAGCATCTTCAAGAAGGTCAATGCCAGCCATCGCCTCCAGCTCGCCCTCCATACGCTCCAGCGCGGCTTCATCCTCCGGAAACCCTTGCGCGACGACTGACCCCTGGCCAGGCCGACTCCCCCACCACCCATGCCCCCAGACCCAGGCCGCGTGGAGAACCCTGAGACCTGGACTTCAGTACAGTGGACCAAGGTCCAATTGACGCGGAACGCGAATAAGCTCTAAATGGGCTATCCCCAGGATCGTGGGCGCAACACTCAGGGGGCGCTCCTTCTCCGACTTCATGCAGGGAGGGACCATGATCACCGTCCAGGCGTTCGCAATTGCCCTCTCCGCGGTGTTCCTGCTGCTGGTTGGGTCAGTCGTCTGCGTGACCGTCCGCGCCCGGCGCGCACCGGAGCGGTTGCAGGGGACCCCGGGGCAGTACCGGGTCCGCTAGCAGGGCTCATGCTTTTTCACAGGACTCGGATGGCCTGGCGCACGCTTCGCGCAGC
>JAHFDC010000239.1 GCA_023249205.1 Candidatus Methylomirabilota bacterium | reverse complement strand
GGTTCTCGGAATCTTCATCAGCCTGTGGCTGGCCCTCGCGCTATACGTGGCGGTCCTGGCCCTGGTTGCCGCCCTCCGGCGAGGCCGCCATGCCCCGGCGTCCTCCCCCACCATCCCCACGATGCCCTCTCCTCGACTCCCTTCAAGTTCCTTGCCACGGATTGGGTCGCCTCACGGCCTGGTCCGGCCCCCACACGCCCCGCGATAGGACACAGCCGGCACGCAGCAGCCTGACCCGCAGCCCGGCCACCCCCGCTTCCTCCCTCATCCGTCTCCCTGACGATGCGCCGTCATCGGCTCCTCGAGGAGCGCGCCCCAGGCGAACCGCTCGATCGTGAGGGGGGCGATGTCAATGGTCCGGGCCCGCCCAGTGAGGATCACCTCGGCCATGACCTTCCCCGCGGCCGGGCTGTGCATGATCCCGTGGCCGGAGAAGCCGGTGGCCACGTAGAACCCCTCGACGCCCGGGACCGGGCCCAGGATGGCATGGTTGTCCGGGGAGATATCGTAGAGGCCGGCCCAGCCTCCCACCACCTCCGCCTCCGCGAGCGGCGGCACCCGGTGGGCCGCCGCGGCCACAGCCCAGCCCACGGATCCCCAGTCGAGGCTGGCCACCCCCTCCGGGGCGGGGTCCTGCGGCCCGTAGATCAAAAACCCGGCCCCCTCCCGGCGGAAGACCCAGCCCTTGCCCACCTCCACCACCTGGGGCACCTCCCCCCGGATCGCCGGGCAGGGACCCGTGACGAAGACCTGGCGCCGGACAGGCATCACGGGGATCTCCACTCCCACCATGCGCCCGATCCAGGCCGACCAGGCCCCCGCGGCGCACAGAACCCGGGTTGTCGCCACCCGCTCCGTCCGCGTCCGGACGCCCATGACCCGCCCGCCCCGCACCTCGATCCCCACCACCTCCGCCCCCTCCAGGATCGTGACCCCCTGGCGGCGGGCCCCGGCGGCGTAGCCCTGGGCAAGCTCGCTCGGCCCGACGGTGCCGTCCCGGGCGCAGAAGGTCCCGCCCGCCAGGTCCGCGGTGTGCAGGTAGGGCCAGCGGGCCCCGATCTCGCCCGGCGCCAGCGACTCCACCTCCACGCCGAAGCGGGTGAGGCGCGCGGCGTTCTCCCGGAGGCGGGCGGCCAGCGCCTCGCTCGGGGTCACCAGGAGATACCCGATCCGCCTGAGGTCCGGGTCCACGCCGAACTCGTCGGCAAACCCCTCGAGGGCCTTCAGGCTCTCCAGAGAGAAGCGGATATTCACCTCGGTGGAGAAGTCCACCCGGAAGCCCCCCAGGCTCTTGCCGCTGGAACCGCTCCCGACCGTCCCCCGCTCCAGGACCAGAATGTCCCGAAGGCCCGCCCGGGCCAACTGGTAGGCGGTGCTGAGGCCCACGACCCCGGCGCCGACGATGACGATCGCCGCCCGCACTCCTCCCCTCCTCCGAGAGGCCCGGCGGGAGTCTACCCCGCCACACCTCAGGCGGCAACGGCCAAGTGGCCGTGGATTTTTTCCGAGGCCTCTGCTATAGGGGCGGCAGGGGATCCCATGGACTGGAATGTCCTGCTGACATCAGCCGACGGCTGCGGCCGGGAGTTAGCCCGGGCACTGCGTCCCTTTGGCCGCTTCCGCTTCACCGGCTACCGGAATGTCCTGGTGGGGCGGGTGGCGGAGCCGATCGCGTTCCTCCAGGTGATGCAGGAGCGCGCCGCGCAGGGTGAGGCGCCGGGCAGCTTCATCACTCGGGTCGTGCCGGTGGAGCGGACCTTCCCGGTGACGGCCGAGACCTTCCTCCAGGACGCCCAGGCGGCGCTACGGGAGGCGGTTGCCCGTCACCCCGGCCCTCGCTTCTTCGTCCGCCTGGACCGGCGCGGTCTCAAGGGGCGGGTGAATACCCAGGAGGTCGAGCGGGCGCTGGGGGCCCTCGTGGCCGAGGCAATCCAGGCATCCGGGGGAAGCCCGGGGGTCTCCTTTGCCGACCCCGACGTCATCTTCCTCCTGGAGACGGTCGGAGAGACAGCCGGCCTGAGCGTGATCCCCCGGGCGCTCCGCCTCAGCTCTCCACTCCTCAAGGTCCGCTGAGCACGTCCCTGAGGAGGCGCCGCCCTTCCTCCGAGATGGTGAGGACCGCGAGCCGGTGGGCGCCGGCCTCCGCGGCAGCGGATCCCGGACCGGCCCCCTCCGCCGCCAGGACCCTCCCGGTCAACTCCACGACCGCCCGTCTGTCCGGCCAATAGACCTCCACGTGCAGGATAGTCCCGGGAGGCAACGGTTCCGGGAGACTCAGCAAGAGAGCTTCCCCGGCAGCGCGCCGGCAGGCTCCAGGCCGCCATGGGGAGTGGGTGGGTGGGGTGGAGAAGACGATCTGGTAGCGCAGGGGCAGCGCGTCCCGGCTCGCCGCCTCCGCCATCCCGGCCCTCCCTCCGTCAGGTGAGCTCGCGGTACAGGTGGGCGATGGTCACGATGCCCCGGTAGAAGTTGTCCAGGTCCAGGCGCTCGTCCGGGGCGTGGGCGTTCTCATCGGGAAGGCCGAAGCCCAGGAGGAGGATGGGGGCACCGAGCCGCTCGGTGAGCGTGGTGACGATCGGGATGGAGCCCCCCTCCCGGATGAAGACGGGCCGCCGCCCGAACCCCTGCGTGAGCGCCCGAGCCGCGGCCTGGACCGCCGGGTGGTCCGTCGGCATCAGCCAGGCCCGGGACCCGTGCATCCGGGTGACCGTGAGGGTGACCGAGGGGGGGCAGAGGCGCCTGAGGGTGGCCTCGAAGGCCTCGACGATCTTTTCCG
>JAHFDC010000238.1 GCA_023249205.1 Candidatus Methylomirabilota bacterium | reverse complement strand
AGATTGACAAGATCGCCCGGAAGTCGGAGAACCCCTCCATCACCCGGGATGTCTCGGGGGAGGGCGTGCAGCAGGCCCTGCTGAAGATCCTGGAGGGGACGGTGGCCAACGTCCCTCCCCAGGGGGGGCGCAAGCACCCCCAGCAGGAGTACGTCCAGGTGGACACCACCAACATCCTGTTCCTCTGCGGCGGGGCCTTCGTGGGGCTGGAGAAGTTCATCGAGGCCCGGATCGGGCAGAAGCAGATGGGGTTCGGCGCCAAGGTGCAAGGGCGCCGGGAGAAGAAACTCGGCCAGATTCTTGGGGAGGTCCAGCCGGAGGACCTCCTCCGCTACGGCCTCATCCCCGAGTTGGTGGGACGGTTGCCGGTGGTGGCCGGCCTGCACGAACTCGACGTGGCCGCCCTGATCCGGATCCTGCGGGAGCCCAAGAACGCCCTCCTCAAGCAGTATCAGAAATTCTTCGAGTTCGAGGGCGTTAAGCTCACCTTCACCGATGACGCGATCCTCGCGGTGGCCGAGGAGGCGGTGCGGAGGGACACCGGGGCGCGGGGACTCCGATCCATCCTGGAAGACATCATGCTGGACATCATGTACGAGATCCCCTCGGAGACCGGCATCACCGAGTGTCTGGTCACCCGGGAGGTGGTGGTCGAGCGGCGTCGGCCCATCCTCCTCTACAAGAAGAAGGCCGAATCGGCGTGAGGCCGCCGCCGCGGGCGGGGCGGATCGCGCGCCGGATGGGGCAAGGGTTCCCCCTTGCCCCTTCGCTTTCGCGGGGATGCGGGCCCTGCCGCTTGACACCCCCCGGCGATTCCAGTAGGGTGAGACGAATCCGGACCGTCGCGGGAGGAGAGGCATGCGCACCGCCGGGTGGCGGGGCAGGGTCCTGCTGCTCGTAGCGCTCGCCGGGATGAGCCTGTCCTGCGCCTCCAAGGGGCGCGAGATGCTCCCCTACGGGGAGGCCGGGCTGTACTGGCGGGCGAGCGCGGACTTCCAGCGGGGACGCTACGCGGAGGCCCGGGAGCTGCTCCAGGCCCTCCTCAACCAGTACCCCGGGAGCGTGCTGGCTGCGGAGGCCCGCCTGGGCGTGGGCCGGACCTACTTTGAGGAGCGCCTCTACAACGAGGCCCGGAGCGAGTACCAGAAGTACCTGCAACTGCACCCGGCGCACGAGCGGATGGACGAGGCCCTCTACTACATCGCGCTGGCCTCCTTCCGGCAGATGGAGCGGGTGGATCGGGACCAGAGCATGACGCGGCGGGCCGTCCAGGGCTTTCAGCAGTTGCTCACGGAGGTTCCGGATACTCCCTACGCCCCCGAGGCCCGGGCCCACCTCAGGGAAGCGCGCCACCGACTGGGGGAGAAGGAGCTGGAGGTGGGCTCCTTCTACCTCCGGCGGGAGGAGTACCCGGCCGCCGCCGGGCGGTTCAACCTGGTCCTCCAGGGATATGCGGGGCTCGGCCTGGAGGGGGAGGCCCTCTACCTCCTGGGGGAGGTCGCCCGCGCCCGCGGGGCGCAGGAGGATGCCAGGGCAACGTACCTGCGGGTCATCGCCGAGTTCCCCGATTCCCCCTTCGCGGTGGAGGCCGGCAGGCGCCTGGGAGTCCAGGTGGAAGCCCGGCCGAGGGGGGCGGAGGCTCGATCCACTCGCAATCCCTCCCTGCTGGAGCTGCTCAAGGATTCCTGGGCGGACTTCCGGGAGACGGTCCGGGTGGGGGCCCCCTTCTGAAGAGCGGGGAGACAGTGGACACCGCCGAACTCAGGGTGCTGGTGCAGCAGGCCGCCAACGCCTTCCAGGCCGGGGACTACGATGAGGCCGAGCAACTCTGCCTGGAAGTGGTCAAGCAGACCCCCGTCTACGCCAACATCTACAATATGCTGGGCTTCATCTACTGCCAGCGCAACTCCCCCGAGAAAGCCATCGAGCTGTTCCGGCACGCCCTGAGCATCAACCCCAAGTACACCGAAGCCCAGTTGAACCTGGCCATCACGCTCGCCGACATCGGGGCCTACGCAGCCGCGCTCCGGGAGTTCGGGCTGGCCATGGAGCGGGAGGGGGATGCCCGCGGGCAGCTCACGAGCGTGATCCGGGGCAAGCTGGCCAACGCCCATGGGGACCTGGCGAAGATCTACTTCGATCTCGGACTCCTCGAGGAGGCCGTCGCGGAGTATCAGAAGGCCCTGGCGCTCGGCCCCACCTTCCCGGACATGCACAACCAGCTGGGGATCTGCTACCGGGAGCAGGGCAAGCACGAGAGGGCCCTCCAGGAATTCAGCCGGGCCGTGGAGATCAACCCCCGCTACGTGGATGCCTACGTGAATCTCGGGATCCTTCACCACCGCATGGGGCAGACGGAGCAGGCGATCGCCGCCTGGGAGAAGGCGTTAGCCCTGGACCCGCGCAATCACCTGGCCCAGATGCACCTGCGGGTGGCGAAGCAGAAAGACCGCCGTTCCGCAGGCTAGAGTGACTCCCACCCATTGCCCCTCGCGCTCACGGAACGGCCGGAGTGTCGGGCCAACTGACGTCGCCTCCCTTCGGGCCGAGACCCGGCGGCTCCTGCGGGAGGCGGGCGTGCGCCCGCGTCGGCGCCTGGGGCAGAGCTTCCTGGCCGACGAGGGGGTCCTGGCGGCCATCCTGAAGGCGGCGGATCTGGGGCCGGACCAGCGGGTCCTGGAGATCGGCGCCGGCCTTGGCACGCTGACGGCCGCGCTGGCAGCCTCCTGCCGCCAGGTCGTTGCGGTGGAGGTGGATTCGGCCCTGGCGGCATTCC
>JAHFDC010000237.1 GCA_023249205.1 Candidatus Methylomirabilota bacterium | reverse complement strand
TGCATCGGGCCCGAAGGGGGCGTGGAGCTGGCCCGGCCCGTCGGGTCCCGGACCTTCACCCCCGGACGCCTGGCCCTCGGAAGCCACGGCTTGGCCCTGGAGGCGATGGGTTTCTTCCAGTTCTGTGCCTGGCTCTACCGGCGGCTGGGCTGCGAGGGGCCGGTGCAGGCCGGCCTCATGGCGGACCGGGTGGCGGGCCTCGTCCTGGACCCCCATCCGGATGGGGAGGTGGGGGGGGCGGTTCTCCAGACCGAGAGCCCGGCGCACGAGGCGGTCTCGACGCTCGCCGAACTGGCGGCGGGCGGGCCCGATCTCGTCTGCGTTTTCCTGGACGGGCTCTACCGGGAGGCGGTGGGTGTGCCGTGTCCCCACTTCCTGGCCGGGGGGAGCCTCAGGCAGGCGGGAAGGGGGGTTGCTCTAGGAGGAAGGTGACGGTCGTCTCTCCAGGGGTGCCGCCGCCTGGCCGGCTGGCCGCGATGATTTCCTCGAGCCCGGCCAGGATTGCAGGGGAGGGGTCCCGGAACTCCAGGCCGGTCTGGTAGATCACCAGCGTATCCTGGCCGCGCCGCTCCTGACGGACGAGCATCGAGCGGACGACGCGGCAGTCAATCTGGATGTCCCCCTTGGCGGAGGGGAGCATGAGCTGCGATAGGCTTCCCAAACGGACCATCGTAGGGTGTTCGATGAGGGCGCCGCCGAGGCTGAGATTCAGGAGGGTGGCCTCGTGGGTCGCGACGATCTTCCCTGCCACCTTCCCCAGGACGGTGAAGCGGGGGAAGCGCCGCTTCACGGGATATTCCTTTTTCACTGCGCTCTCCTCCCGTCTTGAGCCGATCACACGATACTCGCGGGCGGCCGGTCGGTCAAAGGGTTTCTGCCTCGGGGCGCGCGTTGACCCCCCGGGGAGCGGGTGCTAATACAAACGACAGAATCACAGTGACAACGTCCGGGTCCTGTCGCCGGCGCCGCCCCGGCCCCCGGCCCCGTGGGGAACCCTCCCGTGGTTCCCCCCATCGGCCAAGAGCCGATGGGACCCCCCTCCGCTACGGGGGCCGTCGGGCGGCATCCGGCGCCACCCGGACCTTTCGTCAGACAATTTATGTCGTTTGTATTAGTATCGCGTGCGGAATCCCCCAGCGGGGAGGCGGGATGCGGAGTTGGTGGCGGCAGGTCTGGGTGGAGTTGGACGCCCTCGTCGGGATGAAGGCAGTCGGCGAGAGCGAGCACCGCCTCACCCTGGCCTCCGGCGGGATGCTCGGCACGGCGGCCTTCCTCGGCGCGGCGGCCTGGACGGCCGGCTTCTTCCTCTGGTTCCGGCGGGAGCTCCTGGCGGGGCATCTTCTCCTGTGGGTGGTGGGCCTCGCGGGGCTGGCGACCGGGGTCCTGCTCCTCCGGCTGGCGGGGGAGATCACGATCGTCGCCATTGACCGGCGGGCTCGGACCGTCACGCTGGACCGTCGCTACCTCTACGTGGTTCCCTCCCGCCGGGTCATCCCTTTTGACCGGATCGCGCAGGTCCTCATCCGCCCTGCCGGGCGGCTGTGCGCGGTCCGGCTGGTAGACGGCCGGGAGGAGTCCCTCTGCCGCGTTCGGGAGGGGGAGGAGCGTTCGCTGGCCCTGCGCCTCCGGGCCTTCATGGGGAAGCCGATCCTCCTGCAGCACCCCTCGGGACGGGGGGAAGCGTTGGAGGAGCGGATCGCCTGAGGGCTGACCCGCCGCGCCCGTGGCCCCTCTCCCCGGGGGCAAGGCACCTCGCATGAACTCCCCCCCCTATACGGCCTTCGCTCGCGTGTACGACCGCTGGTGTGCCGACCTGGACCCGGCCCGCTGGGCGCGCTACAACCTGGCGCTGGCCCGCCGCCATGGCTTCACCGGGGGGCGCGTGCTGGATTTGGGGTGCGGGACCGGTCTCAGCACGCGCCCCTGGGCGCGCGTCGCCGAGACGGTACTCGGCGTGGACCGCTCTGCCGAGATGCTCCGCCGGGCCCGGCGCCGCCGGCCGCGAAACGTCCGATTCCTTCAGGCGGATATCGCCGCTCCCGGGCTGCTACGGGGGGAGACCTTCCAGGTCGTCCTGGCCAACTTCGACGTGGTGAACTACCAGACCCGGCTCCGGAACCTGCTGTGCCTCTTCCGGAACGTCCGCCGCCTTCTCGCGCCGGTGGGCTGCTTCCTCTTTGACGCGGTCACGGAGCACGCCTACCGCCGGGTGCTGCACGGGGTTCCCGTCTTTCAGCCCCTGCCGGCTGGGCTGGTGATCCTGGAGGGGCGCTACCGGGAGCGCGCGGGTCTCTGGCGCGGCGAGATGACCGTCCTGCTGGACGGGCGGGACGGATCCTGCCGCGCCCTCGTGGAGCGGCACGACCAGCGGTACTACAGCCCCGCCCGTCTGCGTCGTCTGCTCCGCGCCGCCGGCTTCGCCCGCTGCCACCTCTACGCCACCCTCACCATCCGGCCGCCAGGTCCGCGCGCCGAGCGGCTGACCGTGGTGGCCCGCCCCTAATGCGACTCCAACGAGTTGTAGATAGTGCTCATGCGACGGCCCCTGTGCCGGGCCAAATGACGAGCATCACGAGGCCCGAGGGAGGAGGCGGCCGGAGGCGTACGCGGTTTGTACGTCGAGGACCGCCGACGACCGAGAACAACGTGAGGCGAAGTTAGTTGGCCCGGCACTAGGCGCGGGCCGCTCGCCGGAGGTGCGTCAGGACCGCTTTCCCCACCGCCGCCGTTGACGCCCGTCCCCCCAGATCGGCGGGCAGGGCCTTCCCGTCCACCAGGGCGGC
>JAHFDC010000236.1 GCA_023249205.1 Candidatus Methylomirabilota bacterium | reverse complement strand
TCGCCCCCTCGAAGGAGGTCTCGATGTCCAGGTAGCCCCGCACCGTCCGGCCTCCGCCGACGCCCGCGACGCTTTGTCGTGCCGGTGAACGCCGATTAGGATAGCATAGGGCGGCGGCGTTGCAACGGCCGAGCCGCCGCAATCCTGCAGGGTCGGTCCGGACGGGGAACGAGATGCTACTCGGGATCGTGGGCCTTCCGCGGGTCGGGAAGAGTACCGTCTTCCGCCTGGCCACCGGGCAGGCCGAGCCGGCGGCGGCCACGGCCCCACCGGAACTCACGCAGGCGGTCGCCCGGATCCCCGACCCCCGCCTGGACCGGCTCGCCCGGATGCACCCGGGGAAGAAAGCCGTGCCGGCCACGGTCACCTACGTGGACTCCCCGGCGCTGCAGCCGGGCGCCGGGAAGGGGGAGGGGGTCGGGGGCGCGAGCTTCACGCCGCTCCGTCAGGCGGACGCCCTCATTCATGTCGTCCGGGCCTTCGTGGACCCCCGGATCCCGCACGTGGAGGGGAGCCTCGATCCGTCCCGAGACATCGGCCTTCTCAACACGGAGTTCCTCCTGGCGGACCTGGAGGTCGCCGAGAAGCGGGTGGTCCGGATCGAGGAGGCGTTGCGGAAGGGCCGGAAGGACCAGAACGTGCGGGAATTGGAGACGCTCCGGACGAGCGCGGAGGCCCTGCAGGCGGCGAGGCCCCTCCGGGACCTGGACTTCTCGCCCGAGCAGGGGCGGCTCCTGCGAGGGTTCCAGTTCCTCACCGCCAAGCCGCTCCTCCTCCTGGTGAACATCGGGGAGGAGGACCTGGGGAAAGAGGACTCGATCCTCGGCGCGCTCCGGCCCTTGGCCGGGCCGCGGGTCGCCCTTCTGGCCCTCGCGGCCAAGACCGAGGCCGAGATCGCCCGACTGGATCCGAAGGATGCCGCGATCTTCCGCCGGGAGATGGGGATCGCCGAGCCCGGCGCGGAACGGCTGCTCCGGCTCTCCTACGGCCTGCTCGGGTTACTGACCTTCTTCACCGTGGGCGAAGACGAAGTGCGCGCCTGGACGTTGCGCCGGGGGGGGAGCGCCCTCGAGGCCGCCTCCACCATCCACACCGATTTCGCGCGGGGCTTCATCAAGGCAGAGGTGGTCCCCTTCGCGGCGCTAGCCGAGGCCGGCTCCCTGGCCGCCGCTCGGAAGAAGGGCGTCCTGCGTCTGGAGGGAAAGGACTACCCGGTGGCCGAAGGCGACGTCATCACGATCCGCTTCAGCGTGTGAGGACCGTCAATCCGGCTCCGGGCCCGGACCCGGCCTATCCGGCTGGTCCGTCAGCTCCCCATGCGAAGCCGTATGGAGCCAAACAAAACGACGAGGGCCGAGCAGGACGCGCCCGGCCCTCGAAGCCTCGGGATACGGGCAACCTGTCAGGCCGGGAGGTTGACAACGATGGATTTGACCTCCATGTACTCCTCGAGACCCTCCTTGCCCCCCTCCCGGCCCAGGCCGCTCTCCTTGAAGCCGCCGAAGGGGATCTCGTGGGTGTAGCCGGCGGCATCGTTGACCCCGACGAGGCCGTACTCCAGGGACTCGGCCACCCGAACGACGCGTCCCAGGTCCCGGGTGTAGAGGTAGCTGGCCAAGCCGAACGTGGTGTCGTTGGCCCGCCGGATCAGCTCCTCTTCGGTCTTGAAGGTGAGGATCGGCGCCACCGGCCCGAAGATCTCCTCCTGGCACACCGGCCACTGGTCCTTCACGTTGGTCAGGACCGTCGGGGCGTAGAAGTACCCTTTGGCCAGGGGGCCCTCCTTCAGGGGCCCGCCGCCCGCCAGCACCGTGGCCCCCCTGGCCACGGCGTCCTCCACCAGGCCGTGGACCTTCTTCCGGCCCTCCTCATTGATGAGGGGCCCCACCTGCATCCCGGGCTCGAAGCCGGGACCGACCTTCAGCGCCTTCACCTTCGCGACGAAGGCCGGGATGAAGCGATCCGCGATCGTCTCCTGCACGTAGAGGCGGTTGGCGCAGATGCAGGACTGGCCCCCCACGCGGAGGTACTTGATGGCCACGCCCCCCTCGACGGCGGCACCGAGATCAGCGTCCTCGAAGACGATGAAGGGGGCATTGCCCCCCAGCTCGAAGGAAATGCGCTTGATCTGCTTCGCCGCCCGCTCCATGAGACTCTTCCCCACCTCCGTGGAGCCGGTGAAGCCGACCTTCTTGACCAGGGGGTTGCCCAGCAGCTCCTCGGCGATGGGCACGGAGCGGGCCCCCGTGATCACATTCAGGACACCGGGCGGCACCCCGGCGTCGTGGCACGCCCGGGCGATGGCCAGGGCCGTCATGGGCGTCGCCGACGCCGGCTTTAGGACCACGGTGCAGCCCGCGGCCATCGCCGGGGCGATCTTGCGGGTGATCATGTTGGCGGGGAAGTTCCAGGGCGTGATGGCCGCCACAACCCCCACCGGCTGTCCGACCACCCACAGCCGCTTGTTCGGGAAGGGCGAGGGGACCAGGTCCCCGTATGCGCGGCGCCCCTCCTCGGCGAACCAGCCGAAGTAGCCCAGGGAGAAGCCGACCTCCCCCTTGGCCTCGGCGAAGGGCTTGCCGTTCTCCAGAACCACCAGTTTCGCGATCTCGTCCACCCGCTCCTGCATCAGCACCTGGACCTTCCGGAGGATCTCCCCCCGCTGCTTCGCCGGGGTGGCCGCCCATCCCGGGAAGGCCCGGTGGGCTGCCTGGATGCCCTGCCGCGTCTCGGCGGCGCCGCCATCGGCGATGTCGGCCACGTGGTTCCCCGTGGCCGGGTCCCGTACCGCGAAGGT
>JAHFDC010000057.1 GCA_023249205.1 Candidatus Methylomirabilota bacterium | reverse complement strand
CTTTACCGAACTGCTGGACGCGAAAGCCCTGCCGGAGGACGTCCGGCGGATGGCCCGCTGGTGCGTCCTGGACTGGTTCGGCTCGGCGCTGGCCGGGGCAAAGGCGAAGCCCACCGCCATCCTCCTCGATGTTGCGCGCGAGTTGGGGGGGAGGCCCGAGGCCACCCTCCTCCCGGACGGCTCCAAGACCTCCGCCCCCCTGGCGGCATTGGTCAACGCCGGCGCCTCCCACGTGGTGGAGATGGACGACGTGCACAGGCAGGCGGTCTTCCACCCGGGAGCCACCGTGATCCCCGCGGCCTTGGCGGTGGCGGAGCGGGAGGGCGCCTCGGGAGCGGACCTCCTGGGGGCCATCGTGGCCGGCTACGAGGTTGGGATCCGCCTCGGGGAGGCGGCCGGCCAGCGCCACTACGACTACTGGCACACCACAGGGACCTGCGGCACCTTCGCTGCCGCCGCCGCTGCCGGGAAACTGCTCGGCCTGGACAGCGGACGCCTCGCGGCCGCCCTCGGCAGCGCGGGGACGGCCGCCGCGGGCCTCTGGGAGTTCCTGGTGGATGGCGCCATGTCCAAGCAACTCCACCCGGCCAAGGCGGCCCACGACGGTATTCTGAGCGCGCTGCTCGCCGAGCGGGGCTTCACGGCCGCCACTCGGATCCTCGAGGGGGAGAAGGGGTTCCTGCGGGCCATGGCCCAGGGGGGGGACCCCGCCCGCCTCACCGAGGGGCTGGGGGGCGGAACGTTCCGAATCCTGGGGACCGCCTTCAAGGCCTCCGCCGCCTGCTACCACATCCACTCGAGCATTGACGCCGCCCTCCTGCTGCGAGAGAAGCACCGTCCCGACCCAAAGACCATCCGGTCGGTGACGGTCCGCCTCTACGGGGCCGCCCACCGGCTTCTGGAGCCGGTGGAGCCGACGACGCCCTACGCGGCCAAGTTCAGCGTCCCCTACTGCGTGGCCACGGCGCTCCTTCACGGCGGCGCGGGGCCGGACGCCTTCACCGACGCTCGCCTGAAGGAGAAGGCGGTCCAGACCCTCCTCGGGAAGGTCCGCCTGGTCCATGACCCGGCCCTGGACGCCGCCTACCCGGAGCAGTGGCCGGCCATCGTCGAACTCGAGACCGCTGCCGGGACCGACACGATCCGGGTGGACATCCCCCGGGGCGATCCGAAGAACCCGATGAGCGAGATGGATCTCCTGGCCAAGTTCAACGCGCTGGCCGGAGATCTCCCCTTGGAGGACCGCCGCCGTCTCGCGGAGACCTGCCTTGCCCTCGAGAAGACCGAGAATGTGGCCGCCACCCTGGAGGGGTTGATATTTTCCGCGTCAGGCCTATAATCCGGGGCGTACAAACGCATCGCCCGGATGACGGTCCCGCCCCCCCGGCCCCGCGCAGGCCGCGCGGCTGGGGGTTGTGTTTGCCCGGGGTGTTTCTGATCTGTTCGCGGGGGTCAGCATGATCGAGGTGGAGGGTCTCACGAAGTTTTACGGCCCGAAGGCCGCCATCCAGGAGGTCTCCTTCCAGGTAGCCAGAGGGGAGGTAGTGGGGTTCCTCGGGCCGAACGGCGCCGGCAAGACAACCACCATGCGGATCCTGGCCTGCTTCATGCCGCCCACGAGCGGCACGGCCCGCGTGGCGGGCTTCGACATCGGGAAGGACTCGCTCCAGGTCCGGCGGCGGATCGGCTACCTCCCGGAGAACGTCCCCCTCTACGGGGACATGACGGTCCGGCAGTACCTCACCTTCGCGGCCGAGGCCAAGAGTGTTCCCCGCCAGGAGCGCGGCAAGCGGCTTGCCTCCGTCATGGAGCGCTGTCTGATCAGCGACGTTTCGGACCGCCTGATCCGGAACCTCTCCAAAGGCTACCGGCAGCGGGTGGGGCTCGCGCAGGCGCTGGTCGGCAACCCCGAGGTCCTCATCCTGGACGAGCCCACCCTCGGGCTGGACCCGAAGCAGATCATCGAGATCCGCAGCCTCATCCGGGATTTGCGGGGGGAGCGGACGGTGATCCTCTCGACCCACATTCTCCCCGAGGTCGCCATGGTCTGCCAGCGGGTGATCATTATAAATGAGAGCCGGATCGTGGCCGTGGACACCCCGGAGAACCTGAACCTGCGCCTCCAGAAGTCGAGCCGCATCCTCCTGGAGGTGGACGGGCCGGCCGAAGAGGTCCAGAAGGCCCTGGCGGCCGTAGAGGGCGTCCTGACCGTGGCTCCCCAGGAAGCGCGGGACGGCCGCCGGCGGTTCCTGGTGGAGACCGATCGGGAGCAGGACCTCCGAAAGGACCTGGCCCGGGCCGTGACGAGCAACGGCTGGGGGCTCACCGAACTCCGGCCCGTGGATTTGAGCCTTGAGGACATCTTCATCCGGCTCGTGACGCGCGAGGAGGAGGCGTGAGATGGGAATCGCGGCCATCTTCAAGAAGGAATTGCGGGCCATCTTCGCCTCGCCCGTGGCCTACGTGGTCATGGCGGTCTTCCTGGCCCTCTCGGGATACTTCTTCTGGGGATTCCTGGCCCGGTTCACCTTCTACAGCATCCAGGCCTCCATGAACCCGGCCATCGGAGGCGGCGTGAACATCATGGAACTCGTCCTCGGCCCCCTCTTCCAGAACATGGGCATCGTCATGCTCCTCATGATGCCCCTCTTCACCATGCGCCTCTTCGCCGAGGAGCAGAAGGCGGGGACCATGGAGCTGCTCCTCACCTACCCGGTCCGGGATGGAGCGATCCTCCTGGGGAAATTCCTGGCGGTGGTGGTTCTCCTCGGCTGCATGCTGGCCCTGACCGCCACCTATCCCATTCTCCTGATGGCCTGGAGCGCGCCGGAGCCGCTCCCGATCCTGGCCGGCTACCTGGGCCTCCTCCTCGCCGGGACCGCTTTCCTCAGCCTGGGCCTCTTCGCTTCGGCCCTCACGGAGAACCAGATCGTCGCGGGCTCGCTCGCCTTCGGCGCCCTTCTCTTGATCTGGGTCCTCGGCTGGTCGGCGGACCTGGCGGGGGGGACCGTGGGGAAAATCCTCGGCCACCTCTCGTTCCTGAACCACTTCGAGGCCTTCGCCCGGGGGATCATTGACACCAAGGATCTCATCTACTACCTCAACGTGACCGCGCTGTTTCTCTTCATGACCTTGAAGGCGGTGGAAGCGCGGCGGTGGAGAGCGTGAGATGGCGGAGGCACCCGAGCGCGTGACGGGGGCGGCGGCACGCCGGCGGCGGACCGCCTACGGGCTGAACACGGCCCTGGCGATCCTCCTCCTCCTGGGGGCCGTGGCGCTGGTGGAGGCCCTCTCCTACCGCCACAACCGGCGGTTCGACCTGACCGAGGGGAAGCGCCAGTCCCTCTCCGACCAGTCGGTCAAGGTCCTGCGGGGGCTCGCGAAGCCGGTGAAGGCGGTGGGATTCACCTCCCCCGAACGGGGGGACCGGGCCTTCCTGGAGGACCTGCTCCGGCTGTACGCCTACCACTCGTCCCAGTTCACCTTCGAGTTGATTGACCTGGACCGGAGCCCGGCCACCGCCAGGCGGTACGGGGTCAGCGCCCCGAACACGGTCGTCATCGAGAGCGGGGCCAGCGAAGAGAAGGTCCTCATCCCCACCGAGGAGAAACTCACCAACGCTCTCCTGAAGGTGACCCGGGAGGGGAAGCGCGCCGTGTACTTCCTCCAAGGGCACGGGGAGGGGGAGGTGGGAAGCACCGACCGGCCCGGCTTCTCCCAGGCGCGGGAGGCCATCCAGGGCGCGAATTACGAGGTGAAGGAGTTGCTCCTGCTCCGGGAGAAGGATGTCCCGGAGAACGCAGCGGTCCTGGTGGCGGCCGGCCCCAAGCGGGATCTCCTCTCCGAGGAGCTCACGGCGCTCGAACGGTACGTGCAGCGGGGGGGGAAGTTGCTCGTCCTCCTGGACCCCGAGCAGGCCCCGGCGCTCGCCAGGTTCCTGGAAAAGTACGGGATCCGGCCAGGGCAGGACGTCATCGTGGACCGGCTGAGCCGGGTGCTCGGTGGAGACTACCTGATCCCGGTGGTCTCCCAGTACGAAAGCCATCCGATCACGAAGGATTTCACCCTGGCCTCCTTCTTCCCCTTCGCGCGGACCATGGATGCCGCCTCCAGCCCGCCGCCGGGGGTGGCGGTGCAGGTCCTGGCCCGCACGGGGCAAGGCTCCTGGGCGGAGACCGACCGGGAGACGCTCAAGCAGGGGCAGGCCCGCTTCGACCCCGGGAAGGACCGGCAGGGGCCCGTCCCCGTCGGGGCCGTCGCCACGGTGGACGTGAAGCCGCCTGCCAAAAAGGGAGAGACCAAGCCGGTGGAGGGACCGGGGTCCGGGGCAGCCGCCCCGCGCAAGGCGCGGATCGTGGCCTACGGGACCGCCGCCTTCGCCTCCAACAACTACCTGAACCTCTCGGGGAATAAGGACCTCTTCCTGAACAGCATCTCCTGGCTGGCCGAGGAGGAGGACCTCATCAGCATCCGGCCCCGCGAGGCCAAGTTCACGCCGCTCATTCTCACGGCAGGCCAGGGCGAGGCAGCCTTCTGGGTGGGGGTCGTCGTCCCGCCCGCCGTGGCCCTGGTGACCGGCGTCACGGTGGGAATCCGGCGGAGGCGGGCGCGATGAGGGTCCGGACCACGCTCGCCCTGGCGCTCCTCGTCGTGGGGCTGGCGGGGTTCTACTACTACGCGGAGGTGAGAGGGGGCTGGCAGACGAAGAAGGAGGGGGCGAGGCTCCTGGAGGTGACCCAGGAGAGCGTCCGGGCGCTGCGGATCACGGGCGGTCAGGTGACCGTGGAAGCCGTCCGCGAGGAGGGGGGGTGGCGACTCACCGCTCCCGTCCAGGACCGGGCCGATGGCGCCAAGGTGGACAGTCTCATCGCGGACCTGCTCCGGGCGACGATCGAGCGGACCTACGAGGTTCCCGAACAGGCCCTCAAGGAGTACGGCCTGGCCCCGCCGGCCTACACGGTCGCCCTCACCCTCAAGGAGAAGGCGGAGCCGGTCCTGCTCGAGGTCGGGGACCGGGCACCGAGCGGGATCAGCGCCTACGCGAGGCGTCCGGGGGAGGGCAAGGTCCTTCTGGTCTCCTCCACGGTCCGGTCCCAGGCCGAAACGCGGCCGGCCGATCTGCGGGATAAGACTCTCCTCGCCGTCGAGCGGGACACGGTTCAGCGGATCGCGCTCACCCGCGGGGCGGCCACGGCCACGCTCGAGCGGGACGGGAGAGCCTGGCGCCTCAGCGGAGCCGTCCGGGGGCGGGCCGACCCGAACAGCGTGGAGGAGCTGCTCCGGGAGGTGACCGGTCGCGGGATCAAGGAGTTCGTAGCCGAAGCCCCGAGCAACCTTCCCGCCTACGGTCTCGCCCCGCCCACCGCTCGCATCGCGCTCAGCACCGACGAGAAGGCTCCCCCGAAGACGCTCCTCCTCGGCCGCTCGGACAAGGCCAAGGGCGGGGTGTATGCCCGCCGGGGGGACGCCTCCCCCGTCCTGCTCCTGGAGGAGCGGGTCGCGAAGGCCATTCCGGAGCGCCTCCAGGACCTGCGGGACAAAACCCTCCTCGCGTTCTCTCGAGAGCAGGTGGAGGCGATGAGCATCGCCTCTCCGAAGGGCGAGGTGGAACTGCAACGGAGCGAGGAGAAGTGGCAGATCGTCAAGCCCGAGCGCCTCCCGGCCGACCCGAAGGAGGTGGACCGGCTCCTCTCCGATCTCACCTTCGCCCGGGCCCAGGAGTTCCTGACCGATCCCGGTGCGGACCTCAGGCGCTTCGGCCTCGTCCCGGCCGCCCTCACGGTCACCCTGAAAGAGCAGGGGAAGGATCCGGTCCGCTTGCTCCTGGCCAGGCCCGAGAAGGGGCGGGCCACCGCAGCGGTGGAGCCGGACCGGAGCGTGGTAACGGTGGAAGCCCGCCTCTTCACCGACCTGGCCAAGGGCGCGTTCGACCTCCGGGACCGCCGCCTCCTCCCCTTCGAGACGAGCGAGGTCGGCTCCCTCAAACTGACCGGCGGCGACGGCACCCTCCTCCTGGAGCAGCGGGACCGGCGGTGGCGCTTTCGCTCCCCTGCCGCCGGCGAGCCGAAGCATTTCCGCGTGTTGGACCTGCTCGATGCCCTGCGGGACCTCAAGTGGAGCGCGGTGGCGGCGGAGAAGGCCGATGACCTCGGGTCCTACGGGCTCGCGTCCCCCGCGCGGGAGGTCACCCTCTGGAAGGCGAGCGGCGACTTCCTCGGCAC
>JAHFDC010000235.1 GCA_023249205.1 Candidatus Methylomirabilota bacterium | reverse complement strand
GCCCCCAGGATCTCCGCATCCGCTCGCCGGAGCCCGATCTCCTCCTCCGCCTCCCGGAGGGCCGTGGCCAGCAGGTCGCCATCGGTCGGTTCCCAGGTGCCGCCGGGGAACGCGATCTGTCCGCCGTGCAAGGGGAGGGCCGCGCTCCGGCGGACCAGGATCACGCCCGGCCCCGCGGCGCCACCGGTCAGCGGAACCAGGACGGCCGCTCGCCGCAGCCCGCTTCCCTCGGCGGGGGGCGCCTGCCGCTGGGCCAGAACCGTGCGGAGACCCGCCAGATCAAGCATCCTGGTCCTCGGCCGGCGGGGGAGGCGTCCCCGAGATCCGCCCCTGGAGGAGTGCCCAGGCCCGCCGCAGGATCTGCCGCTCGTTTTCGTGGCTGAGGCGAGCGTGGGCCTCGGGGAGGAGGACCCACCGGACCTCATCCACCTCCCGGTCATGGTCGTCGGGCCTGCCGGCCGCGTACTCCAGCAGGTAGAAGTGAACCGTCTTGTGGACGCGGGCTCGGGCCCCCTTCTCGTAGAACCAGTACTGGACGCTGCCCAGGGACGCCACCACTCCCCCGTCCAGGCCGGTCTCCTCCCGGACCTCGCGGCGCGCGGTGAGTTCGGTGTCCTCCCCCGCCTCCACTGTCCCCTTGGGGAGACCCCAGATGCTCCCACCCCGGGTCCCGATGAGCGCCACCTCCGGCAGCCCCTCCTGGACCCGGAAGATGACCCCGCCCGCCGAGACGTGCTGGCGGACCGGGCCGCGCGGCCCCTTCATCTTCTCCCGTGCCCTCGCCACCCGTGCTCCTCTCTTCTTCGGATGGTTCCGCGATTATAGCGGCCCCGCGCTCGCGAGCCAAGGGAGGACATCACTCCGAAAGACGGAGGAGCATGCCGCTCTTCCGGGCGGAGCGCGCCGCCCACTGAAGCCCAGGCCCCCCGCCACCAGGTAGGCCAGCCCCCACGCGAACCCCTCGCCGAACGGCGCCGAGCCGGCCGGCGAGAATCCGTAGCCGGCCCTGAACCCTTCCAGGATGCCGGTCAGGGGCAGGGCGCGGCCGGCTACCGCCAGGGGAGACGGGAGGAGTTCGACGGGGTAGTACACCCCGCACAAGACCATCAGCATGCTCACCAGCGACCAGGCGGCGACCTCCGCCCGATAGCCGAAGCAGAGGACCAGGATGCAGACCAGAACCCCCACGGCCGCCGCACTGAAGAGGCAGCCCAGGAGGAACAGGCCCAGCGGGAGCAGGCCGGCCTTCAGGAAGTCGAAGCCGAAGGCCCACGTACTGAAGACGGCCATCACCAAGAAGGCCAGCGTCCCCCGGACCGCCCCGAATGCCCAGGAGCCGGCCACCAGGTGCCACACGCCGATGGGGGCCAGGAACTGGTGCTTCACGCTCTTGCTCCACATGTCGAAGAGCAGGCCGTAGGCCACGTCCAGTTGGCAGACCTGGACCACGCTGAGGGCGATCGTTCCGGTGAGGACGAAGGCGGTCGTGTCGGCATCCAGGGCCAGGAAGCGCGTGAGCAGGCCGACCGAGGCCAGCCCCACGGCGGGCCAGAAGAGGACTTCGAAGAGGGTGAAGGCGTTGCGCCGGGTCATCAGGAGGTTCCGGATGAAGAAGGCACCCGCCTTAATGGTGTGGCTTCGCATACTCGACAAAGACGTCCTCCAGGTCAGGCTCGGTGACCCTGAGCTCCTCGACGCGCGCGCCTCGCGCCTCGAGCATGCCGAGCAGGCTCGGCAGACGGGTGGCCGCCTCGTCCACGGTGCAGGTGAGCAGGCCGTCCTGGACGGCCCAGTGGAGCAGGCCCGGGAGGCCCGCCAGGTCGGGCAGTCGCCCGGTAATCCGAAGCCGGATCGCGTCCCCCAGGCCGAGGCGCCGCTTGAGATCAGCCGGTGCCCCCTCGGCCAGGATCAGGCCCCGCTTCAGGAAGGCGACCTGGTCGCACAGTTGCTCCGCCTCCCGCATGTAGTGGGTGCAGAGGAGAATCGTGACCCGCTCGCGGGCGCGCAGTTCCGCGATCTGCGCCCGGACCTTGAGGGCCATGTCCGGGTCGAGGCCCACGGTCGGCTCGTCGAGGAGCAGAAGTTCCGGCCGGTTGACGAGGCCCTTGGCGAGTGCGAGGCGCTGCTTGAGCCCGGTGGAGAGCTCGTTGTAGGGAACGGCCCGGTAGGGCGTGAGTTCGCACCAGTCCAGCAACTCCTCCACGCGAACGCGGCGCTCCCGGGCCGTCAGCCCGTAGAGTCGGGCGTAGAAGTCCAGGATCTCCGCGACCTGGAGGCTCCAGACGAAGTTGGCGTGGCCGCTCACCAGGTTCAGGCGCTGGCGGACGGCGGCGGGCTCCCGCGTCAGGTCGAGTCCGAGGAGCGTGGCCCGCCCGGCATCAGGGGTAAGGATGGTCGCCAGGATGGAGAGGAGGGTCGTCTTGCCGGCCCCATTCGGCCCGACGATGCCGTAGATGGCCCCGGGGGGGACGCGGAGGGAGACCCCGGCCAGCGCCTCGCGTCGGCGTGGCCTCAGCCAGCCGGTGACAAAGGTCTTTGCCAGCCCCTCGACCTCGACCACCCACATGGAACCCCCCGTGAGAGTTTCAAGCATACTCCAACTGCGAGGGGGTTTCCATGCGCCACGCAGCGGGACGCGAACCCTGGGCACATTGGCCTAACCGTGCGCGGGACACGATCCGGACAGCGGTCACCCGGGGTACGCTGCCCGCACCCGGCACTAATACAAACGAGATAAATTGTGTGACAAGAGGTCCGGGTGGCGCCGGATGCCGCCCGACGGCCCCCGTAGCGGAGGGGGGT
>JAHFDC010000234.1 GCA_023249205.1 Candidatus Methylomirabilota bacterium | reverse complement strand
GGGCATCTCGGGCAGGGGAACGACCACATCGGCGAGGGCGGCCTCGGCAAGCGCCCGCGGCATCCCGTAGACCACGGCGGACTCTTCCGCCTCCGCCACCGCCACCCCCCCCTTCGCCTTCACCGCCCGAACGCCCTCGAGGCCGTCCTTTCCCATCCCGGTGAGGACCACGACCAAGGCCCCGGCCTCCAACGAGTCGGCCAGGGAGCGGAACAACAGGTCGGCGGCGGGGCGAACGCCGTGGCGGGGCGGGGCGTCGCTCAGGTGCAGGATGAGCTGGCTCCCCCGGAGCCCCCGGCGCACCATGAGGTGCCGCCCCCCCGGCGCCACGTACACCAGGCCCGCCCGAACCACCTCCCCGGCGGAGGCCACCCGGACCGGGAGGGGCGAGGCATCCTGGAGCCGGCGCACCAGGGCCGCCACGAAGCGGGGCGGAATGTGCTGGACCACCAGGACCGGAACCGGGACCTCAGTCGGGAACTCGGCCAGGAGCGTCTGCAGGGCCTGTGGCCCCCCGGCCGAGGCTCCGATCCCCACCGCCAGGCGCGGCCGTTCCCCCCGCTGCGGCCTGGCCGTCACCGGGGAGACCCCGCGGCGCCCCCGGCCCCGGCTGCCGGGCCCTGGGGCCGGAACCGCTCGTCGAGTCCCAGGATGCTCTGCACCACCTTCAGGACGCGGCCAGCCTGAAAGGGCTTCACGATGAAGTCTCGCGCGCCGGCCTCGAGTGCCTCGGAGATGAGGGACTCCTGGCCCAGGGCGCTCACCATGATGACATTCGCCGTCCCGTCGGCCTGGACGATCTGCTGAAGGGCGGCGATGCCGTCCATCACCGGCATGACGATGTCCATCGTGATGAGGTCCGGTTTCAGTTCGCGCGTCAGGCGCACCGCGTCGGCCCCGTTCTCCGCCTCCCCGACCACTTCGAACCCGTCCCGAGAGAAGATGTCCCGGATCATGCTGCGCATGAACAGGGCGTCGTCCACGATGAGGACCCGAACGGCCATCTCAGGCTCCCGCCAGATGCGTGAAGAACTTCCCCACGTCCAGGATGCCGACCTGCACCCCGTCCAGTTCCATCAGCCCCTTCACCCGCTCCCCTCGGCTTCCCTCCCCATCCCCCGTCGTGCCGGGGGTGATCTGGGAGCGGGGGACAGCCCGAATCTCCGCCACCTCCTCGGCCAGGAGCGCGACATCCAGATTCGGGATGGTCACGTCGAGGACCACGGCGAACTGGTCGCCGGGGGGCGTGCTCGCGGGGGTGCCGCGGCGCTGGGCGATGTCGTAGAGGACCAGCACCTTGCCGTGCCAGGTAGTGATCCCCCGCACCTCCGGGGGTGCATTTGGAACGCGGGTGATCCGCCCGATCGGGGAGATCTCCCGGACCGCGGCCAGTTCCAGCGCGTGCCACCCCCCCGAGGCGCGGAGCAGGACGAGGGGCTCCCGGTCCTCCGGCTCCCGCGGCAACGGCTCCCGTAGGAGATCGGCCGGGGTCTCGGCCATCACGTGGCGACCCTGAACCGCGAGACCATCGTCCTCAGCGACTCCGCCAGGGTCTGAAGCTGCTGGGCGGAGTCGGCCATCTGCTCCATGGAGGTGGTCTGCTCCATGGTGGCGGCGGAGGCCTCCTCGGTGGAGGCGGCGTTGTCCTCGGCCACCTTGGCAATCTGGTCAATGGTCCTCACCAGCTCCTCCGCCCCCTTGGTCTGCTGCTGGGTGAGCAGGGAGATTTCCTGGACCTTCTTCACCTCGTCCACCACCACCCGGACGATGTCCTCCAGAGCCTGCCCGGTGAGGGTGAGGACCTTCCGCCCCGCGTCAATCTCCTTGGAGGCGCCCTCCATGGAGACCAGGACCTTGGTGCTCTCCCCCTGGATCTCCTTGATGATCGCCGCGATCCGCTCCGCCGAGGATGCCGCCTCCCCGGCCAGTTTCCGGATCTCCTCCGCCACCACGGTGAACCCCTTCCCGTACTCCCCCGCCCGGGCCGCCTCGATGCTGGCGTTCAGCGCGAGCAGATGGGTCTGCTGGGCGATTTTGGTGATGACGTCCACGATGGTCCCGATTTGCTGGGTCTTGGTGGAGAACCCCTTGACGTCGGCGGTGGAGGCCTCCAGGATACTGAAGACCTCCTTCATCTTGGCCATCGCCTCCTGGGCCGACCGCCCGCCTGACTGGGCCGTGTAGCCGGCCTCGGCGGCAGCCTCGGCGGCCGACTTGGCCCGGCCGGCGATCTCGTTGATGGCGGCGGCCATCTCCCGCATGACCTTGGAGGTCTTCTCCACCAGCTCGGCCTGGTGCTCCGCCCCCTTGGCGATCTGCTCCACGGTGGCGGCGATCTCCTCGGTCGAGGCGTTCATCTGCTCCGCGGAGCCGGAGAGGCCGGCGGCGGCGCCGGTCACCTTCTCCGCCGTGCCCTTCGCCTCCATCACGATCCTCCGCAGGCTCATGACCATCTGATTGAAGGCAATGGCTAATGCTCCCAGCTCGTCCCGGGACCGGACCACCACGTCCTTCGTCAGGTCCCCTTCACTCAGGATCCTGCTCGCCTGGGCCAAGATCCCGACCTCCCGGGCGATCCGGCGCGACCAGTAGTTGGCCATGACGGCGCCCACCAGGAGGGCTGAGAAGGCGGTGATGACGTCCCGCGAGGGGATATCGGGCAGCGCGAACGCAAGGCCGCCGCCAACGCCGGCGATGGTGAAGATCACCACCAGGAACCCCAGCAGGATCTTGTTCCCGATAGACTCCTTCATGCGGTCACCCTCCCTGCGGCGCCGCCGACCGCGGCCACCCTAGCGTAGGCC
>JAHFDC010000233.1 GCA_023249205.1 Candidatus Methylomirabilota bacterium | reverse complement strand
TCTGTCGTTTGTCCCACTCCGCTCGGCTGCTATCCGAGGGGCAATTCGTTGGCCCGGCACTAGAAGGCGGCGAGCTCCCGCAGTCGGGCGGCGATCTTCTCCGCCTTGGGGAGGTAGGCGTCCTCCAGGGGCGGGCTGAAGGGGACCGGCGTATCGGGCGCCGTCACCCGGAGGATGGGGGCGTCCAGGGCCCGGAAGGCGCGCTCGGCGACGAGGGCGGCGATCTCCCCGCCCAGTCCCCCGGTCTGGGTCGCCTCGTGGACGATGCAGACCTTGCCGGTCTTCTCCGCGGCGGCGACGATGGCGTCCACGTCGAGGGGGCTCAGGGTTCGGAGATCCAGGATCTCCGTCTCGATCCCCTCCTTGGCGACCGCCGCGGCCGCTTCGAGCGACTGCTGGACCATGGCCCCGTAGGTGATCACGGTGACGTCGCGCCCCTCCCGCCGGACCGCCGCCACCCCGATCGGGGTCGCGAAGTCTCCCGCGGGGACCAGCCCCTTCTCGTGCCGGTAGAGGTATTTGTGCTCGAAGTAGATGACCGGGTTCGGGTCCCGGATGGCCGCCTTGATGAGGCCCTTTGCGTCCGCCGGGGTCGCCGGGGCGACCACCTTGAGGCCCGGGGTGTGGACGAACCAGGCCTCGGGACACTGGGAGTGGAACGGCCCAGCGTGCAGCCGCCCCCCGTAGGGCGCGCGAATCACCAGGGGGACCGGCGTGCCGGTCCGGTAGTGGTACTTGGCCGCCATGTTCACCAACTGGTCGAACCCGCACGAGATGAAGTCGGCGAACTGCATCTCGGCCACGGGACGCAGCCCCATCAGGGCCGCCCCGATGGAGGCCCCGACGATCGCGGCCTCCGAGAGAGGGGTATCAATCACCCGGTCCTCGCCGTACTTCTCCAGGAACCCCTTCGTGATCTTGAAGGCGCCGCCGTACACGGCGATGTCCTCCCCCAGGAGAAACACGCTGGGGTCGCGCTCCATTTCCTCCCAGAGCCCCTGGCGGATCGCTTCCAGGTAGGTGATCGGTTCCATCAGACCCTCGTCAGACCGCGTACACCCCCTGCGTCACCCCGCCCCCGTCCGGCAGGGGACTCTGCTCCGCGAACTGGACCGCGTCCTCGATCTCCCGGCTGATCCGCTCCGCGATCCCCTGCTCCCCGGCATCCGTCAGGACCCCGGCCTCCCGCAGCCTCCGCTCCAGGCGCTGGATCGGGTCCTTGGCCCGCCACTCCTCCAGGAGCCGGGGCGGGACGTAGGAGGCGTCGTCGTGCTCGGCGTGCCCCCGCATGCGCATGGTCTTGCACTCGATCAGGGTCGGGCCGCCCCCCGTCCGGGCCCGCTCCGCCGCCGCCTTGGCGGCGGCGTAGACGGCGAGGGCGTCGTTTCCGTCCACGATGACGGCCGGGATCCCGTACGCCTTGGCCCGGTCCGCCACGTGCGGGACGGCCATCTGGCGGCTGAGCGGGGTGGAGTAGGCGTACTGGTTATTGTTGCAGATGAAGAGGACCGGGAGACGCAGGACGGCGGCGAAGTTGACCGCCTCGTGGAAGTCCCCCCGGCTGGAGGCCCCATCCCCGAAGTAGCCGGCGGCGATCCGGGGCTCCCGCCGGATCTTGAAGGCGAGGGCGCATCCGGCGACGACCGGGAGGAGGTCGGCCATCGGGCTGATGAAGCAGAGGATCCCCCGCTTGATGTCCCCGTAGTGGACGTTGCCGTCGCGCCCCCGGGTGGGGCCCGTCGCCCGGCCCAGATACTGTGCGAAGTACTCCCGGGGGGTGAGCCCGCGGACGTAGTTCGCGCCGAGGTCCCGGTGGGAGGGGGCGGTGACGTCCTCGGGGGCGAAGGCGTAGGCGCTGCCGACGGAGATGGCCTCCTGCCCGTTGCTGACGTACACGCCGCCGAAGACGCGTCCCTGGCGGTAGAGTTTTATGACCCGGTCCTCCGAGGCCCGGGTGAGACGGAGGTAGTAGTAGATCTTCAGGAGATCGTCAGTGGACAGCCCGTGAACGTCTACCACGCTGTCATACTCTCGTTGGCCGGTGCTCCCGCGCCGTCCCCCCACGCTCGGCAAGTATAGCACGGCCCCGTGGAGGGGCCAAACGGGGGGGCAGGACTTGCCGCAGAGGCGCGGGCCATCCGTTGCGTGCCGCAGCGGCGGCCGGGCGTCGAGCGGGCGGGTGCGTCCCGGGGCGCCGGAACGCCTTGCTGGGCCTGCAGCCGAACGCCCACGAGCGGGCCCACGCCGTGGCACGGCCCTTGCACCGCCACAGGGTACTCTTCCAGGTCTGCGGCCGTTCACTGCGGCCGTGCGAGGCAGTCGGTGGCGAGGACGCGCGGGGGACGCGAAGACCGTGCCGGGATGCGCCGCGAGACTGGGAAAAATGCTTGACTCCCTTTCGGCGTTCCCTACTATACTAGGCAGGATTTTCGGCGGACCCAGCGAGGCAGCACATCATGAGTCCGGCCACGAGGGGGGGAAACCGCTCATCGGAGGAACCGAGCGCGGCGGAGCCGCGCGAGCGCCTCGCACACGGGACTGAGGGCAACCCGGGAGCCGCGGGCTTGACCAACCGGGAGCGGGTGACGGCCCGCCTGAGCTCGCTGCGACGCACGGTGCGCCGGCTCTCCGGTCAGCTGCCCAGGGAGGACGCGGTGCCGGCGAAGAGGACGGGAGAGTACGAGCCCGAAGTGGACGCCCTCCAGGCCCAAGTGAAGGCCCTCGAGGAGGAGGTGTACCATCTCCGCCGCCGCCTCGAGCAGGCCCCCCGGGAGTTCGAGTTCCTCCGGGCGAAGCTCCACGCCT
>JAHFDC010000232.1 GCA_023249205.1 Candidatus Methylomirabilota bacterium | reverse complement strand
GCCGCGCCTTCTGGGTCGTGTTGATGTTCACCACGGAGGGCTTCACCCGCTCCGCCACCTCCACGAAGGCCTCCTGGATGGCCTGGAGCGTCTCCACGGAGGGCTTGGCGGCCGCGGCCGGTGAAGGCCAGGGAGCGGGGGCGATGAGGGCGGCACCCACCAGGAAGCAGACGAGGCCGGGCAGGACAAGCCGACGGGTGTGCGTGATCACTGGATCTCTCCTTCCCGCGGACGCTACTCGACGAATCCACCGTAACACACCCTTCGAGAGGGTGTCAACGGAGCGGCGGAATCCGACGCGCGGAGAGGAGCGGGACGGCTGCGGAGCGAGCGGAGCGGCCCCGGGTGCCCGGGGCCCCGGCTCCTACCGGGGGGATGGCGGGAGGGGGCGGCTTCCCTCGAGCCGGTACTGGAGCCCCTGCGCCTGGTACCGGAGCGGCTGGCCCCAGGGATCGTACAGCAGTCGGCGGGACAGGTAGCCGGCATCCGCGAGCGCCTCGAGATGCGCCGGCAGGTGTCCGGTGGTGAGCAGATACATGTGCAGCGACCGCTCCACCTCCCAGAGGTCGGCCTGGAGCTTGTGCCGGCGCAGAAGGTCCCACCCGGCCACCCCCTCTCCCGTCGCGGGGAGGAGGTGGAGCGGATCCTGCCGCCCGAGGCTGACGTGCAGGAAGAGCACGGCGGCCAGGGCCCCCGCGAGCAGACCCTGGGAGAGCCAAGCCGGGGTCACCCGTGGGCCCCTGGCGGCCGCCACGGCCCGGGCCTCGGCCTGGTCGGACGCCAGCATCAGGACCCCGCTGGCGAGAAGGTCCGCGATCGCCTTGGCGGCGTCGAACTCCCCCAGCCCGCTCGCCTCCGCGATCTCCCGCGCCGTGCTCCTGCCGTCGGCCAGTTCGAGAACGGCGCGCTCGGCCGGCGTGAGCTTCTCCACGTCCACCGCGCCGGCCTGCCCCTCCTCTTTGCTCACCTTGAGATCCAGCGAGGGGAGCTGGCGCTGGATGAGCGGCCACTCGTCTATCTGCCGGACGGCCTCCATGAGGACGTTCTCGGCGCTCATCGGATCAATCTGCCCGTGGGTCAGGTCGAGCTTGGGGAGGGCCGTGAACTGGTAGCGCCCGTCGCGCCAGCGGAACACCCGGTACAGGACCTCCCGCACTTTGACTTCCACGACCCGCTGCACCTCCAGCGGCTGGACGTTCCCGTGCTTCAGGAGGAGGTAGATCAGCCCTTGGTGGGTCTCGCGACGCTTCCGGAGCAGTCCCTCCGCCACCCCCTGGCTGATGAGCCCGTGCTTCACCAACGCCCGGCCGACCATCTCGTCAAGCGCCTCGTCACCGGGGCTGGCCCAGACCACGTTTCCGTCCTGCAGGCTCACCGTGATCTGTTCTCCATCCCGGGTCAGGGTGAGCAGCCCGGTCTTCCTCTGGTAGCCGATGAGCTGAAAGATATCGGGCAGGTTGAAGTCTTTGAGGGTCCCTTCCAGAGCCATCAGGCGCGCACCTTCTTCCGGGCCCGGAGCGACCAGAGATAGCAGGCCAGGACGACCGCGCCGGCGGATCCGGCGAAGAGCCCCTCCGCCGGCTGGGGGAGGTGGAGGACCGGGAGCGCCCAGGGGACGAGCAGGCCCTGCAGACCCGCCCACAGGGTCACCAGGAGGAGGAGAAAGCCCACAAGGGCGGAGCCGACGTACAGGTGCCCCGCGCCGGGGAAGAGGAGCGAGAGGGCGAACGCGACACGGCGCCCCCGCGCTACGTAGGCATCGTGCTCCCGGACCCGCAGGGTCTTGGAGGTGTCCCCCGCCCCTTCCCGCTTGGCGGTCTCCCCCGCCCCCTCCCGCTTGAACGCGGCGGCACAGCGGGCGCACAGAAACCCCTCCTTCAAGAAGCGCTGGCACTTCGGGCAGAAGGGGCGCCCGCACTTCTCGCAGGGGAAGGCGTGCCCGCGCGAAGCGCGCAGGACGGCGACGAGCCAGAGGAGGAGCGCCGCCCCCCCCAGGACCCAGGGGGCCATCGCGACCGGGATGTAGGGGAGGCGGCCTCCCCAGAGGGCAGCCGCCAGCGCCTCGGTGTCGCCCGATCCGGCCAGCAAGAGCCGCCAGACCCGCTCGAAGGGAATCGGAGCGTCCACCAGCACCCGCTCGGCCCCCCCCTGGGTGGCGATGGTCAGGCGCTCCGCCAGGGCCGGGGCGCGCGCCACGGCTGCCTCGTAGCTCGCCTTCGCCTGCTCAAATTGCAGACGCTCGGCCTGGTACTGGCTCAGGTTGAAGAGGGCGATGGGGTCATTCGGGCGAAGGGCCAGCGCGCGCTCGTACGCCTGGCGGGCCTGCTCCGGCTGCCCCTGCAAGAGCAGGACGTTCCCCAGATTCACGTGGGCCTCCGGGAGGTCGCCAGCGAGGGCCACCGCCCGCTCGTACGCGGCCCGCGCCTCGGCGAACTCCCCCCGTCGGCGGTGGATCAGCCCCTGCCCCAGGAGGGGGAGCACCTCGGTCGGTTCCTGGACCGCCCATCGGGCGAAAACCCCCAGGAGATCCCGGCCCCGGCCGCCCCGGTCCACCTCCACGAGGGCCGCCATCCGCGGGGAGGTGGTGGCGCCGTAGAGGAGCGCGAGACCGGTCGTCCCGTCCGGGACGAGCGCCGTGAGGAGCAGGGCCACGGAGGCAATGAGCCGCTCCTTGGTCCGGAGGTAGCCAGCGAGCAGCACCAGCGCAGAGCAGGCGAACCAGAGGGCCCCCAGCCCGAGGAGGAGGGGGAAGAGGAGGAGCAGGAGGGCGGCGGCCCGTTGCATCCCGGTGGAGAGGCGGAACTTCGT
>JAHFDC010000231.1 GCA_023249205.1 Candidatus Methylomirabilota bacterium | reverse complement strand
CGGGACCGAATCGGCCGACTCCCTCACCGTGCGGCAGGGGGGCAGACGGCTCCGGGTCCAGTTCAGCGCCGTGATCACCGGCTCCGTCCTCTCCGGTCTCATCCTGATCCTGACCGACCTCACCGGCACCGGCCGCCTCCCCGGGTAGGCCCACCGCGCAGCCCGCCCTCCCTGACGACAGCCCACCCGCAGTCCCGACAAAGCGACCGGTGCCTTCCGGCGCGCCCATTCTGGAGCACGCGTTTCACTCCGGAACGCGCCCTCGCCCACGCCCAGGGCGGCATCACGGGTCGGGCGATGCGCTTCCCGCTGCGGGCACAAGGCCTTCCAGTCCCGTCCCCGCCCGCCTCCCCGCTGGCACCCCCCTTGCCACTCCCACTGGCGGCGCCCGCTGGGGAGCCAAAGGAGGGGAAGATGGGACGGCAAGACGGCAAGGACTCCTTCGCGAGCCGCGAGATGCATCCAGGGTGTGCTGGGATCCGCGCCTGCGCACCGGCGCCCCCACCAGAGGGCCCGAAGCTCCTCCTCCCCTTGAAAGCACCTCCAGGCCGGTCTGCGTGGGGGGTCGAAGTCGCCGGGGAAGGCCTGTCCGCGGGCCACCCGCAGGAACGGACCGTCCCGGCGGAAAACGTGACCCTCCCGGACATTCCCATCGCCGGGGGGGGCCTCTTCGTCCAGTGCCCCGATCCCTCACGGCTCGGGAGCCTGGTGCGCCTCCGCCTGCTCCCCCCGGGAGAGCCGCCCCTGCACCTCGTGGGGCGGGTCGTTTGGGAAAACGCCGGGGGCCGCAACCCGTTCCCTGCCGGGATGGGGGTGCAACTCCTCGCGTGTCCACCTGAAGCGCGCGCGAGCTTGCGGACGCTGCTCGAGCAACGGGCCATCGCGGGGCGCCCGGGTATGGCGGAGGCGTGGTACGCGGTCCGACCCGGACAGCCCTCCAACGCTTTGCCTTCGAAACGGTGCGTGGTATGATCCGGACCCAGGAGGAAGCAGGATGGCGCTCCCGGGGAACCCGAAAGGCCTGGCGCGGGACATCGCGGAGGGCTATTTTGCCCTGACCCCACCCATCCTCAAGAAGTTCACGCCCCCCGAGCTGAAGACCATCAACCTGAACCTGAACATCGTTCTCCGCGAGACGCGCTCCGAGGCGGTTGATACGGGGAACACCGAGACCATTCGGCACAAAAGCCTCCGGATGCAGCGCCTCAACCAGGCCCTTATGATCCTCAGCAACTACTGCAAACATCAGCGCATCCCGCTCTAAGACTCCCCTGGTCCAAGTCTTGCAGTTTGCGGCTTCACCGCCCGTCGGATCCCCGTCTGCCCGCCGGCATCCGGGCCCGCGAGCGCAGGAGTCAGCCGATGGTGGAAGAGCAGACCCCGCCCCCCCGGATCCTCGTCGTGGACGACGACCGCGAGATCCGGGCCCGTCTCGCGGAGGCCCTGAGCCGGGCCGGATACCTCGTGTCGGACCTGGCCGATGGGGAGGCTGCCCTGGAGGGGATCAAGCGCCTCCGCCCGGACTGCATCATCCTCGATATCATGATGCCCCGCCTGGATGGGTACTGGGTCTGCCGGGCCCTCAAGGCGGATGCGGCCACCGCCGCCATCCCGGTCCTGCTGCTGACCGCCCTGAGTCGGACCGAAGACCTGCTTCAGGGACTCGGGGCGGGCGCGGAGGACTTCATCCGCAAGCCCTTCGAACTGCCCGAGCTGCTGGCCCGGGTTGCCGCGCAACTCAGGGTGAAGCAGCGCCACGACGCGATCGCCAAGGAGCGCAGTGACCTGGCGGCCCTCCTGGAGGTCTCCCAGGCGGTCTCCTCCACCCTCCGGTCGCGCGACATCTTCCAGATCATCGTCCGGGAGACCGCCCGGATCGTCTCCTCCGCCCGCTGCTCGCTGGTCCTCCTCGCGGACGAGCCCTCCTCCGCGTACGTGCTGGCCTCGCATGAAGACCCGGGGGTGGACCACCTGAAGATCGAGCTCGTCAAGTACCCGGAGGTGCAGGAGGCCGTCCGCACAAAGGCGCCCGTGTTGATTGATAATGTGCACACGCATGCCCTGCTGGCCCCGGTGCGGGACCAGATGGGCCGGCTCCCCATCACCTCCCTCTACGTCCTCCCGATCGTGCTCGGGAACCAGGTCATCGGAACCCTCTTCCTCCGGACCGCCAAGGCGCTCCGCCTCCACTCCCCCCGGGAGCTCAAGCTGTGCCAGGTCATTGCGGGCCTGGCCTCCACCGCCCTCCAGAACGCATACTCCTACGAGACGCTCAAACTCAACGTCGCCCACCTGGAGCAGCTCACGCTCCTGGACGATCTCACGGGCCTGCCGAACCGACGGTTCCTGCGCAAGCGCCTCCAGGAGGAGTTCACCCGGGCCCAGCGCCACCGCCACCCGCTGGCCTGCGTCCTCTACGACCTGGACAACTTCAAGCAGGTGGATGACCAGTTGGGCCACGCCTGCGGGGACGAGGTCCTGCAACAGGTGGCCCAGCTCCTGCGGACGAGCGTGCGCACCTCCGATGTGGTGGCCCGCTACGGGGGCGAGGAATTCCTGGTCCTGCTCCCGATGACGGACGAGCCCGCGGCGCATGGCGAGGCCCGGCGGATCTGCCAGGCCATCGCCGCGCATCCCATGACGGGGGCCGCCCGGGGCATCCGCCTGACCGTGAGCGCCGGCGTGGGGGTGTACCCCGGTCCCGACGTCCGAACGGCCGAAGATCTCCTCGAGCAGACAGATCGCGCCCTGTGCCGCGCCAAGGCAGCCCCCAAAGGGCAGGCCGCCCTGGCGAGCCCGGCCCCCTCCCCCTGAT
>JAHFDC010000230.1 GCA_023249205.1 Candidatus Methylomirabilota bacterium | reverse complement strand
GGAGGAGGGCCTGAAGCCGCGGAATGATTTCCCCCTCCCGCACGGCCCACTCCTCCCCGTCCCGCCGCCGCCGGATCTCCACGAGGCCGTCCCGCACCGCCCGCGTCCCCACCGTGACCCGGTAGGGGACCCCCAGCAGGTCAGCGTCCTTGAACTTCACCCCCGCCCGCTCATCGCGATCGTCGAAGAGGATTTCAAGGCCGGCTTCCTGCGCCGCCCGGTAGAGGCGCTCCCCCAGGGCCGCCATGGCCGCGTCCTTCGCATTCACCACCACCAGATGGACAGCGAGGGGGGCGATGCTCTCCGGCCAGATCACCCCGTCCTTGTCGTGATTCTGCTCGATGGCCGCGGCGGCGATCCGGGCCGGTCCGATCCCGTAGGACCCCATGACGATGGGCCGCTCCTGTCCCGCCTCGTCCAGGTACACCGCCTTCAACGGGACGGAGTACTTCGTCCCGAGTTTGAAGATGTTCCCCACCTCGATCACGCGCTCGACGGTCAGCGGCTTGCCGCACTGGGGGCAGCCCTCCCCCGGGAGGACCGCCCGCAGGTCCACGAAGCGCGCCGGGAAGTGCTTCCCCGGGATGATCCCCCGGACGTGTGTGTCGGGCTGGTTAGCCCCCGCGACGTAGATCCCCTCCCGGAGGGCCTCGTCGGCCAGGACAGGCAGCCGCTGCCCGACCGGCCCCAAGAACCCGGCCTCCACCCCGGCGTGCTCCTTCACCTCGTCCCGGTGGGCCGGCCGGAACTCCCCCAGGACGCGCAGGAGTTTCCGCTCGTGCAACGTGTGGTCGCCCCTGAGGCAGCAGAGGACCGGGCCCTCCTTGCCGACCACCACGAGGGTCTTCAGGGTCAGACGCGGATCCACCCGGAGAAAGGCCGCCACCTCCTCGATGGTCCGGGCGCCGGGGGTCCGGACCTCTTCGGGGGCTGTCCAGGGGGGTGTGTCCGGGCGGAGCGGGCGGGAGATGGCCAACTCCATGTTGGCGGCGTAGCCGCAGGCCCCGCAGAGAGCAACCTGGTCTTCGCCGGCCGGACTCGGGGCCATGAACTCGTGGGAGCCGGCGCCACCCATCATGCCCGGGTCGCTCTGCACCACGGAATACCGGAGGCCGCAGCGGTCGAAGATCCGGCAGTAGGCCTGCCGGTGGAACTCGTACGCTTTCTCCAGCCCCGCCGCGTCCACGTCCAGGGAGTAGGAGTCCTTCATCAAAAATTCCCGGGTCCGGAGGACCCCGCTCTTCGGCCGGGCCTCGTCCCGCTCCTTCGTCTGGATCTGGTACCAGATCTGGGGAAGGTCCCGGTAGGAGCGGACCTCCCGCGCGGCGATCCAGGCGATGACCTCCTCGTGGGTCATCCCCAGGCACATGTCCCGCTTGTTCCGATCCTTCAGGCGGAACATCTCGTCGCCGATCGCCTCCCACCGCCCGGTTTGCTGCCACAGTTCCGCCGGCTGCAGGACCGGCATGGTGATCTCCTGGCCCCCGATCCGGTTCATCTCCTCCCGGACGATGGCATTCACCTTGTCCAGGACCCGCTGGCCGAGGGGCAGGTAGACGTAGATGCCCGCGGCCAGTTGGCGGACGAACCCGCCGCGGACCATGAGCCGATGGCTCACCGCTTCGGCGTCGGCCGGATCTTCCCTGAGCGTCGGGATCAGCGATCTCGACCAGCGCATCCCGCTCCTCTCAGGCCCCGGCGCCTACCCGTGACCACGGCGTGCGGCGGCCGCCTCCTGGGCTGCCTTCATCTTCTCCGGGTTCTTGTTCTTCCCGGGCGGGGCGAGGTACCGGAGGCGCGCGACCGGACGGCCGTGCACCAGGTGCTCCTCGAGGATCTCCGGCAGGTCCTCGAAGCGGACCCCACAGTACCAGACGTTTTCGGGGTAGACCACGATCATCGGGCCGTTGCCGCACTGATCGAAGCAGCCGCTCTTGTTCACCCGGAGCCGGTTGCCCAGACCGCGGGCGCGCAGGGCGTCCCGGAGCCACTGGACGTAGGCCGGCGTGTCCCCCTGGAGCGGGCAGGTCTCCCCATGGATGCAGACGAAGACGTGGCGCTCGTACTGGCCCATGCCGTCCCCAGGGTCGCCGGGAACACAAAGGGAGGAGCCCGGCGGCTCCTCCCCGCCCCCGGGGCGCCGGCGGCGCCCGCGGGCCTCAGTCGTTGGAGTAGAAGACCTGGAGCGGGTCGTCGGGAGGGAATGCCTTGGGGGCCGTTACGCTGACGCCGGTGCCGGGGTCGGCCTCCTCCAGGAGCCCCGCCGCTGCCATCCGCTGGATCTCCTCCACCAGGGCGTCGGCCAGGTCCGCCTCCTTGACCTTCCGGATGATCTGCCCCTTCTTGATGAGAATGCCCACGCCGTTGCCGCCGGCGATGCCGATGTCGGCGCCGCGGGCCTCCCCGGGACCGTTGACGGCGCAGCCCATGACGGCCACGTTCAGGGCCTTGTTGATCCCGAGGGCCGCCAGGCGCTTCTCCACCTCCTTCGTGAGACCGAGCAGGTCAATCTCCACCCGGCCGCAGGAAGGGCAGGAGATCACGTTCATCCCCCGCTGGCGGAGGCCCAGGGCCTTCAGGATCTCGAAGCCGGCCTTGATCTCCTCCACGGAGTCCTCGGTCAGGGAAACCCGGATGGTGTCCCCGATCCCCTCGGCCAGGAGGGTCCCGATCCCCACGGCGGATTTGATGCTCCCGGCGAAGGCGGTCCCGGCCTCCGTCACCCCCAGGTGGAAGGGATAGTCCACCTGCGAGGCCAGCAGGCGGTAGGCCTGGATCATCATGAGAGGATCGGAGGCCTTCAGGGAGACCTTGATCTCGG
>JAHFDC010000229.1 GCA_023249205.1 Candidatus Methylomirabilota bacterium | reverse complement strand
CTCTCGATGATCTTCTGGGCCAACTCGGGTTTTCCTTCCAGCGCTGCCGCGTTCTTGAGGAATTCAATGGTGCGGTTTGTGGCCAGATCCTTTTCGCCGGTCACGCGGACAAATTTGACCCCAGGCTTGGCAAGATCGGCAACCTGGCGAATTCCTACCGGATTCCCTTTCTCGGTGATGACGACCATCTCATTCCCGGAAAAGATGACATACCAGGAGGCGGCATTTTTGCCGGAGCCGGCGATTCGCTTGTTCATCAGATCCTCTTCGATAACCGCCGGGGATGACGGCGCAAACACATCACAGGCGTCTCCTTTCAGGATGCGTTCGGCAAGCTGCTTTGAAACTCCGGAGGTCAGGTGTATCGTCACCCCCTGGTGTTTTCCTTCGAAAGCCTTCTTGAGTTCTATCATGGGACCTGCGAGCGAATCGGCATGAAAAACTTCGAGGCTCGATGCGCTCGCCTGACCAATGGGAAAAACGCCCAGCAGCCCCAATCCGACAATGAGAACGCTCCGAAAGAAGAATCGTCTTTCCGATTGCATTTTGCCCTCCTTCTCGCTCAGCTCGATATCACGAATGGGACAGATAGGCCAATCGTCCGGACTGCTTGGTGCCGGGGGCGGGAGTTGAACCCGCATGGACGCGAGGCCCGGGGGATTTTGAGTCCCCTGCGTCTGCCAATTCCGCCACCCCGGCGCGGAAGTATCGCCTTCTAACTAACACTGGGCTAGGGGGATGTCAACGCGCGCCGACAGGGCAGCGGGGCTGCTGAGGTCAGGGGCGGAATACTCCGGTCACCGCTGGCGGCTCGTGGGGAGGCCCGATCAGGCGGGGAGGTCGCGCGGCGGGCCGGCCGCTCCCGGCCGCACCAGCAGGGAATGCAGCAGGCTGGTCTTGGCCGTGCTCTCCAGGAGGTCCGCCCACAGGTAGGCCTCCCTCGCGTCCGTCCCCACGGTCAGCACCCCGTGCCGGCGCATGAGGAAGGCCCAGCGCTCCGGGAACTTGGCGGTGCCGCGGGCCACGATGGCGGCCAGCGCCTCGCTCCCCGGGAAGGCGTACTCCAGCAGGGGGATCTCGTGGAACATCTCCTCCGCGGTGATGGTGATGAGCGGCAGGGCGGGCTCGGCGCAGGCGTAGGCGGTGGCGAAGGGGGGGTGGGCATGCAGCACCGCCCCAGCCGACTCCCGGGTCCGGTACACGGCCAGGTGCGTGGTGAGTTCCTTGGAGGGGGCGAGTCCCCGGGGGACCCGCAGGACCCGGCCTGAGGGGATGTCCACGACCAGAAGGCGGGCTGGCGTCACCTCCTCCAGGGCGAGCCCCGTGGGTGTGATGAGCATCCGGTCGGTCCCGAGGATCCGGGCACTCATGTTCCCGCCCGCCCCGCCCACCAGGTCCCGCGCCTGGGCCTTGCGGCAGTAGGCGGCCACCGCCGCAGCCGTGCGCGCCTCTCCTCCCCTCACCCCTCCGCCTCCCGCCACCGCATCACCATCTCCGCGCCATATCCCCCTGTCAAGAAGATTCTGCCCCGAAGAGGCGCGCCGCCCGCCACAGGAGGCCCAGCCCCGAGACAGAGAGAAACCCGAGGACCGCCCGGTTGAAGGCCCGCTGCGGGATGGCGTCCTGGACTTTGATCCCGCCCCACAAGCCGAGCAGGGCGAGCCCGGTCAGCAGCAGCGAGCGGGTGAGCACCTCCCCGTGGAGGAGGTTCCAGTTGAGGACTGCGGTCAGTTGCGCCACCTTCAGGATCAGAAACGAAAGGGCAATGGAGCGGACGAACTCTGCCTTCTCCATTTCGAGGCTGTAGAAGTACATGACCAGGGGGGGGCCAAACACGTTGGTCATTCCCCCCAGAATGCCCGATGCCACCCCCACAACCGGGCCCACCAGCACCTCCCGCTGGGGAGGCGTGCGCCAGGAGACCCGCACACGATCCAGGGCCACGTAGAGAAGAACGATCACCCCCAGGGCCAGGAAAAGGCTCCAGGCCGGAACGGTGACGAGGATCCGCGTGCCGAGGAAGGTCCCCGCGATGGCCGCGAGGAGCACGAGCGCGATCCGCCGGAGCGTCCCGAACCCGGTCCAACGGCGCGAGAGCAGGACCAGGTCCATGGCGATGTTCGGGAGGAGCAGGAGGACGATGGCCGTCTTCACGTCGGTGACCAGGGCCAAGAGGGGCGTCGCCACGGCCGGGAAGCCCATGCCGATGGTCCCCTTGATGAACGCGGCCAGCAGGACGCCGCCCAGGACGAGCCAGAGTGTCGCGTCCACATCCCTCCCCGGTCCTGCCCCATCGCGCGAGGCACGGCGGCCGCCGGGCTCTAGTCTTCGGCAGGGCCGGCCCGCCGGCGCACGCGATACCCCTGACGCCTGAGCGCCTCCAGGACGCTGCGGGCGTGGACGCCGTCTCGGGTCTCCAGCGTCAGGTACACCTCAACGCGGTCCACGGGCACGCGCGGGTCCAGCCGGTCGTGGCTGACCGAGACCACGTTGGCCTGCTCCTCCGCCACCACCGCGAGGAGGGCCTTCAGCGCCCCCGGCCGGTCCATCACCGGGACCTCCAGTTGCAGGTATCGCCCCGCCTTCGCGAGCCCCTTGCCCAGGATGCGGGTCAAGACATTGATATCAATGTTGCCGCCGCTCAGGATGGCGACGGCCGGGGCCGGGTGCGGCTTCACCCGCCCGTGCAGCAGCGCGGCCAGCGCCGCGGCGCCCGCCCCCTCCACAAGAATCTTCCCCCGCTCGAGGCAGAGGAGCATCGTGGAGGCGATCTCCTCGTCGCTGACCGTCACCAGGTCGTCCACCAGCCGCTGGACGATCT
>JAHFDC010000228.1 GCA_023249205.1 Candidatus Methylomirabilota bacterium | reverse complement strand
GCCTGCACCCGGATCCGAAGGCGGCGAGCAACTGGGTGATGGTGGAACTATTGGGTCTCCTGAACCGGGACGGGCTCGACATCACGCAGAGTCCGGTTGCGACGCGGGACGTGGCTGACCTCCTGGAGGCGGTCCGGTCGGGGAAGATCAGCGGGTCGGCCGCCAAGACCGTCTTTGAAAAGGTGTATGAGGAGAATCTGCGAAAGCCTAAGGGTGCCGAACTCGGGTTGCGTGAGCAGGCGGAGGCCACCGAGCCCCTCCCGCCAGGCGCAATCCTTTTCCCCGAGGTCGACCGGTGGCCGAAACGAGCCCCTTCCTACGCCCACTATGTGCCTCTGACCGTCACGGACGTCATCAAGCGCGAGGGGCTGGAGCAGATCTCCGACGCGGACGAGTTGGCGCGGATCGTGGATGAGGTGCTCGCCGCGAACGCGTCGGTGGTGGCGGAGTTTCGCGCCGGGAAGGAGAAGTCCTTCACCTTCCTGGTGGGCCAGGCCATGCGGGCGACCCGCGGCAAGGGGAACCCGAAGGTGCTCAACGAGCTTCTCCGGGCGCGCCTCGCCCGGAATGCCGGGAAGTGAGCGATGGCCGGGCGCCGCCTCAAGATCGCACTCACCCTCGCCGGCGGCGCGCTCATCCTGCTGTTCCTCCTGCTCCTCCTCTTGCCATCCCTCATCCCCGCGGACCGCTACCGCGCCCTCATTGCGGCGAAGGCCGGCGAGGCACTGGGCCGGCCGGTGAGCGTCGGGGCGGCCCGCCTCACGATCCTCCCTGCACTCGGCGCGGAAGCGAGCGACCTCAGCATCGGCGAGGATCCGACCTTCGGCCGCGAGCCTTTCCTGCGGGCGAAGGCGCTGGAGGTCCGGGTCGCGTTCCTGCCGCTCCTGCGGGGGCGTCTGGAGGTGAGCCGGGCCATCGTCGAGGCACCGCGCCTGACCCTGGTCCGGGACGCCCGCGGGCGGTGGAACGTGACGTCCCTGGGCGCCGCCAGGCCGGGCGGGGGGGCCCGTGCCGCCCCATCCAGGGATGCCGAAGGCCCCGCCGGCCCCCTGCTTCTCCCTCTCCTCCCCTCCCGCGTGGATCTGACCGAGGGGGCGGTCACCATCCGGGACCTCCAGAAGAAGGGCTCGGTGGCTCTCCGGAACCTGGAGGTCTCCATCACCCAGGGGGCCGGGGGCAGGCCGACGGGCTTCCGTCTCCGCGCGTCGCTGGGAGAGCAGAACCCGGCCAACCTTTCCGTGACGGGGGAGGCCGGCCCCTGGCCCGCCGAGGCCGACCTGAAGGGTCTCCCCCTCTCCCTCGAGGTCAGGGCGCGGCGGCTCAGCAACGATCATCTCGCGCCGCTGCTGGACCTGGCAGCCCTGGGCCTGAGCACCTCCGGGGCCGCCGATCTGGATCTCCGGCTGCGAGGGAAGGTCGGCGCGGCGGACCTGGAGGGGAGTCTCGACCTGGGCGCCGTCGCGCTCCGCGCCGGCCGGATCTTCCACAAGGGCTCGGGGGAGCCGGGGAAGATGACGGTCGCCGGCACGGTGGGGGGCGACCGGCTGGACCTGAACCGGCTGGAGGTGCTCCTCAAGGGGGCCGAACTGCGCGGGAGCCTCTCGGTGGAACGGTTCGCCGCTCCGCGGGTGGAGTTCGACATCGCCTCTCCCCTCCTGGATCTCAACCGCTTCTTCGCCATCCCGGGAGCGAAGGCGGCCTTCCTCCGCGAAGCCTCGGCAGCGCCGCCTCCCCGTGCTGTCCCCTCGCCGCCCGGGCTCACCGTGAGCGGCCGCCTCCAGGTGGACCGGCTGATCTACGGTGACCTGACTCTCAGCAACCTGTCAGCCCGGCTTGGATTTCAGGATGGCACCTTGAGCGGCTCGGAGTTTTCCGCGGCCCTTGAGGGAGGGACGGTGCAGGGGGGAGCGGGAATCAAACTGGGGGGAGTCCCGGAGGTGAAGGTGAGCCTCACCCTTCGGGCCATCCCGACCGGGCCGGTCCTCAAGGCGCTGCTCAAGTCCGACTGGAGCCTGGATGGCACGCTCGGGCTGCATCTTGCGGCGAAAGCGAGGGGGGGCTCCCTGGAGGACCTCTTGAAGACCGCGGACGGGACCGGGCGGGTGGCCGTGGAGGACGGTCATCTCAAGGGCTACCGGCCTGCCGAGCGGTTGCAGGAGGCGCTGGGTCCGCTGCTGGGTGGCCGGGGGATCACGCTGAAACTGGACCGGTTCGAGAGCCTCACCGGGAACTACGCTCTCGCCGGCGGGGCCCTCCGGACGACCGACCTCCTCCTGGTCCAGGGGGAGAACCGGGTGGCGGCTTCGGGCAGGTACGGGCTCACGGACCGGACCCTGGACTTCGACGTGGTGGCCCGCACGGCCCAGGGGACCATTGATGCAAAGGTCCTGGGGACCGCCGACAAGCCGCGGGTCCTGCCCGGGGCGGGGGCGATCCGGAAGAAACTCGGCCAGGAACTGGAGAAGCGCCTCGGGCCCAGAGGCGCGGCGCCGCTTCAGGAACTCTTCCAGCAACTCCTGAAGCCGTAACGGGAGGCCGGAGGGATCGGCCGTGCGGGAGCCGATGCCCCGCGTGTCCCCGGCGTGGTCCCGATCCCCGGCACCGACCTGAATATTGACGGCTCCGTGGGGCTCGACGCCGACCTGCTCAAGGGCTGACGCATGGACATCCACGCCCTGGAGGTCTTCTGCCGGATCATGGAGACGCGCTCCTTCTCCCGGGCGGCGGAGGCGGTCTCTCTGACCCAGCCCACGGTGAGCGGGCACATCAAGAATCTGGAAGAGGAGGCGGGCACGCGCCTCTTCGACCGGCTGGGGAAGGAGGTCCGCGCCACCAGG
>JAHFDC010000227.1 GCA_023249205.1 Candidatus Methylomirabilota bacterium | reverse complement strand
TCCCCCGCCAGAGGAGCAGGGCGAAGAAGGCCACCACGAGCGCCGCCCCCGCAAAGCCCAACTCCTCCCCGATGATGGCGAAGATGAAGTCGGTGTGAGGCTCGGGGAGGTAATAGAGCTTCTGCATCCCCTCCCCCAGGCCCCGCCCGAGGCCCCCCCCTTGTCCCAGGGCCACCTGGGACTGGAAAACCTGGTAGAGCGCCTTGGGGGACGCGGCCCCCCCCGGCTGGAGGTGGGCCAGGAGCCGGCCCCGGACGTGGGGGACCGACCAGAGGAGGAGGCCGAGGGGCGGGAGGGCCGCCGCCCCCACCGCCAGGAGGTGCGTGAGGCGGGCCCCGGCCGCGAAGACCATCGTCAGGGCGGCGAGGAGGACCACCACGGCGGTCCCGTAGTTGGGCTGCAGGGCGATCAAGAGAAAGAAGACGCCGGTCACGATCAGGGGTGGCAGGACCCCGGCGGAGAACTCGCGGACCCGCTCCTCCTTGCCGGCGAGGAGGCGGGCCAGGTAGGCGACCAGGGCCAATTTGGCCAGCTCGGCCGGTTGGAAGGAGAGCCCCAGGAACCGGACCCAGCGGCGGGCCCCGTTCACCTTCACCCCGATCCCCGGGACCAGCACCAGGATGAGCATCGCGAGGGCAAGGAGCAGGAGGGGGAGGACGTACGGCCCCAGCCTCCGGTAGTCCCGGCCCATCATCCAGACCATCGCCGTCAGGCCGATGAGGGCCCAGAGAACCTGCTTCTTCAAGAAGTACGCGGGATCGCCGAACCGCTCCTGGGCCCGGATGGCGCTGGCGGAATAGACCATCACGATCCCGAGCACGACCAGGATGAGCGTGGCGGTAAAGAGGAGCCTGTCGTGGTTCCGCCCGTTCACCGGCTCACCGTCAGGGCCCGAACGGCCCCCTTGAAGGCTCTCCCCCGATCTTCGAAGTCCCGGAACATGTCGAAGGAGGCGCAGGCCGGGGAGAGGAGGACGACGTCCCCGGGTGCCGCCAGCGCCGCCGCGCGCCGGACCGCTTCCTCCATGCTGTCCGCGCCGTGCACCGGGGCCGCCCCCGCCAGCGCCTTGGCGATCTTCTCCCGGGCCTCCCCGATCAGCACCAGCGCCTTCACCCGCCCCTCCACCACAGGCCGCAGGGGGGTGAAGTCGCTCCCCTTGTCCCGACCGCCCGCGATCAGGATGACCCGGCCGGGGAAGGACTCGAGCGACCGCACGACCGCCCCGACGCTGGTCCCCTTCGAGTCGTTCACGTACTGGACCCCCCCCACGGCCGCCACCGGCTCCAGCCGGTGCTCGAGGCCCGGGAACTCGGCCAGCACGTCCCGCGCCGCCTCGCACGATCCCCCGGCTAACGTGGTGGCGGCGATGGCGGCCAGGGCGTTCTCCAGATTGTGGACACCCCGGATCCGGACGTCCTGCGCGCGGCAGACCTCCCGGGTCTCCCCCGCCCGGCGGAACAGCAGGCGGTCCCCCTCGAGAAAGGCGCCCTCCTCCACCGGATGGGAGCGGCTGAAGAGGAGACGCCGAGCCCGGGATCCGGCCGCCGCCTCGAGGACGAGAGGGTCGTCAGCGTTCAGGACGGCCCAGTCCCCGGGCTCCTGGTTCAGGAAGAGGCGGCTCTTCGCCCGCATGTAGTCGCGCATGCCTCCGTAGCGGTCCAGGTGGTTCTGACTGATGTTCAGGAGGCAGGCCACCTCGGTCCGGAACGTCTCGATCGTCTCCAGTTGGAAACTGGACAGTTCGGCGACCACCCACCGGTCCGGGCCGAGCCCCGGCACGACCTCGCAGAGCGCCGTCCCGATGTTGCCGGCCACCACCGCCGGGACCTCCGCCTGTTGCAGCATCAGGCCCACGAGGGTCGTGGTGGTGCTCTTCCCGTTGCTCCCGGTGATGCCGAGAAAGCGCGCCCGGCAGGACCGGTAGGCCACCTCCACCTCGCTCCAGATGGGAATGCCCTGCGCGCGGGCCCTGGCCAGGAGGGGGATGCGGACGTCCACCCCGGGGCTCACCACCAGCACGTCCGCCTCCAGGATGGTCTCGGGCCGGTGGCCGCCCGCCTCCACGCGCACCCCGAGCGCCCGCAGGGATTCCAGGTCCACCGCGAGCGCCTCGGCCTGGGTGCGGTCGCTCGCCGTCACGGTCGCCCCTGCCGAGGCCAGGAGCCGGCAGGCGGCCAGGCCGCTTCTGCCCAGCCCCACGACGGTCACCCGCCTGCCCGCCACCTCGAGGTGCCGCTCGGTGCCCAGCACCGGCCCTCCCGCCCCGCCCACCCCCCTCTACCTCAGTTTGAGGGTCGTGAGGGAGATGAGCGCGAGGATGAAGGAGAGGATCCAGAACCGCACGATGATCTTGGGCTCGGAGAGCCCGTTCAGCTCGTAGTGATGGTGAATGGGCGCCATCCGGAAGAGGCGCCTGCGCCGGGTCTTGAAGACGAAGACCTGGAGGATGACCGAGACCGCCTCGATGACGAAGACCCCGCCGATGATCACGAGGAGGAGCTCGTGCTTGGTCAGAATGGCGAGCAGGGCGAGGGCTGCCCCCAGCGCCAACGACCCCGTATCCCCCATGAAGACCTGGGCCGGGTAGGCGTTGAACCAGAGGAAGCCCAGGCTGGCCCCCACCAGGGCGCCGGCGAAGACCGTCAGCTCGGCCGACTCCCGGACGTAGATGACCTGCAGGTAGCGCGCGGCGACGGCGTGCCCCGCCAGGTAGGCCAGGACGGTGTAGGCCCCCGAGGCCATGAGGACGGGCCCGGTGGCGAGCCCGTCCAGGCCGTCGGTGAGGTTCACGGCATTGCTGCAGCCGACGATGACCAGCATCGCGAGCAGGATATAGCGCGGTCCG
>JAHFDC010000226.1 GCA_023249205.1 Candidatus Methylomirabilota bacterium | reverse complement strand
CGGGGCTGCCCGCCGCGGCAGGGTCACCAAGTTCACGGTGTAGGTGACCGGGAGCGGCCGCACCGGTCCTCCCCCCCACAGGGGCCACCCCATCGCCGCCGCCAGCACGAGCGCGTGCAGCAGCAGCGAGAGGGTCAGGTTCAGGCTCTGCTCGCGGGAGGGGATCACCCTCCCCCTCACGAGGCGGGCAGGGGCTCGGTCACCATCCCGAGCCGGTCAATCCCCGCCTTCTTGACGACGTCCATCACCTTGACCACGGCGCCGTAGGCGGCCCGCTCGTCGGCCCGGAGGAAGACGGCGGCCTTCGAGTTGCGCTGGCGTAGTCCCGCCAGGACCCGCTCCAGGCGGGCCAGGGTGATAGGCTGATCCCCCAGGAAGACCGCGCCGTCCTTGGTCACGGTGAGGACCAGGCGCTCCTCCGCCTCCGTCGTCCGGGTCTCGGTCCGGGGCACCCGGACGTCAATCCCCCGGAAGAGCATGGGGGCGGTGACCAGGAAGATCACGAGGAGCACCAGCATCACGTCCACGAAGGGCGTCACGTTGATCTCCGAGAGGGCGGGGCCGAGGCGGCGGTCCAAGTCCGGGGTCACGGGCATGGGCATGGTCCTCTCAGCGCCCCCGGGCCACGATACGCTCCGCCATCGAGAGGAACTCCAGGCTGAACAGGTCGAGCCTCGTCCCGATGAACTTGATCCGGTTCAGGAGGTGGTTGTAGCCCATGACGGCGGGGATGGCCGCGAAGAGCCCGAGTGCCGTGGCGACCAGGGCCTCGGCGATTCCCGGCGCCACCGCTCCCAGGTTGGCGGAGCCGGCCGCGCTGATCCCGGCAAACGCATCCATGATGCCCCAGACGGTCCCGAAGAGCCCGATGAAGGGGGTCACGCTCCCGGTGGTGGCGAGGAAGATCATGGAGCGTTCCAGGTCGGAGAGTTCCTTGAGGCTCGCGTACCGCAGGATCCGCTGAAGCCCCTGGAGGAGGTCGCTGAGCGCGAGGCGATCCACCGGATTCGCCGTCGGCCCGTCCGGCGCGGGGTTCCCCTTCAGGTGGTAACTGAGTTCCCGAAATCCCTCGCGGAAGAGGGCCGCCACCGGACTGCGGGCGTGCTTGCGGGCCTCCTCGTAGGTCGCGGAGAGGTTCTTCGATTCCCGGAACGCTTTCAGGAACGCGTCCGACTCCGCCTCCGCCCGCCGCAAGGCGCGAACCTTCGCGATGATGATCGTCCAGGACGCGACCGAGAAGGCCAGGAGGACCAGCAGCACCCCCTTGGCGACGGGTCCCGCCTGGGTCACCAGATGCCAGATGCTCATTCAGGGAGATCCACCTGGCGCCTTATACCACGATGAGTAGAGAGCGTCAAGGCAACGCGCCGACCAGCATTGGCGCGCGCCATCCGGGGATGTCTGTATTGACAAGGTGCACCCCCCCTGCTATGCAGGGGAGGCCATCGCTACCCCGTGCGACCCGCCGCGGAGTCCCCGTGCAGAAGCCGGATCATCAGAGACGAACCGCGCTCCGCCGGACTTCGGGTACGGATTCGTGAAACCGCCTCGCCTGGAGCCCGTCCCCTACGAGGCCCTGCGGCGCCTCCCTCCCCTCTTTACCGATGCGATGGCCGGGCGCGTGAGCCGGGGCGATCTGCTCCCCCCCTTGCCCCGGGAGGCGGGGGCGCTCCGCCCGCACCTCGAGGCCGTTGGCGGGCGGGCGTTACCCCGGGCCGAGGTGGCGGCCGTGCTGGAGGCGCGAAACGTGGCCCTCGGGGCCGATCCGGCAGCCCTCGCGGGCATCGCGGCCCTCCGCCAGCAAAACAGCGTGGCAATTGTCACCGGCCAGCAGGCGGGGCTCTTCGGCGGGCCCCTGTACACCTGGTACAAGGCGCTCACCGCCGTCGTGGTGGCGCGGCGCTGGGAAAAGGCGCTGGGGGTCCCCTGCGTCCCCTGCTTCTGGCTGGTGTCGGAGGACGACGATTTCGCCGAGGTGGATCACGCCGTCTTCCTGCCCCGCCGCGGCAGCCCCATTCGGGTTCAGTACCAGCCCGAGGGGGGCTTCGCCGGCACCCTTCCCGCGACGTGCCGCCTCACGCCCGCCATAGGGCCGGTCCTGGACGCCGCCGCGGAGGCCCTCGCGGGGGAGGAGGCCGCGGCAGAGGTGGCTGCGCTCCTGACCGCCTGCTACGTGCCGGGGGAAACGCTCGCCCGCGCCTTCAGCCGCCTGATGATTCGTCTCCTCAGCCCGCTCGGTCTCGTCCTGGTGGACCTGGCCGACCCCGCCCTCAAGCGCCTGGCGGCCCCGGTGTTCGCCCGCGAACTGACGACGGCCCCCGCCGTTTCGCGGGCCATCCTGACCCACACCCAGGCGCTGGGCGCCGCGGGGTACGCCCCGCAGGCGCGCGCCCTCGACGACGGGGTGAATCTCTTCCTACTCGAGGAGGGACGGCGACTCCCGCTCGTCGCGCGCGGGTCGGAGATCGCGGTCCGGGGGACGGACCGAACCGTTCCGCGCTCCCGCCTGGAGGCGCTGCTCGGAGAGGCACCGGAGCGCTTCAGCCCGAACGTTTTCCTCCGTCCGCTCGTCCAGGACAGCCTCCTCCCGACGCTCGCCGAGGTGGCGGGACCGGCGGAGACGGCGTATCTCGCCCAGCTCCTCCCGGCCTACGGGCTCTTTGACTTGCCCGTCACCCCTCTCGTGCCCCGCGCCAGCCTCACGCTGATCCCCCGCTGGGCGGCGCGCCTGCTCGCCCGCCACGACCTGGCCCCCCTCGACCTCCACGAGGAGCGGGGGACCCTGGTTTCGCGCGCGCTGCGCCGGCGCCTCCCGCCCGGCGCCGAGGACCGGCTCGCCACACTCCG
>JAHFDC010000225.1 GCA_023249205.1 Candidatus Methylomirabilota bacterium | reverse complement strand
CACGGGAGATGCGGCGAGATGGCGCTGGAGACGAAGCGCACCGTGGTGGATGAGGGACGGGCTGCCGCCTGGGCGGCGGAATTGGAGGCCTCCCTCGCCCCCCTCTGGGCGGCGGGAGGGGCGGACCTCCTCCTCAGCCTCCCCGATCCAGCCGGCGCGGCGTCCGTCCGCCGCCAGGGGCTCGTGCGGGCCGTGCGGGCCTTCGTTGAGGAGCGGCGGGGGGAAATCCAGCGCCGCCACCGGGCGGGAGCGCCAGGCCTCGGTACGGTGGCCGACCTGTCGGCCCTGACGGACGCGCTGCTCACCCACCTGTACCGCTCGGCAGAAGGGCTGGCAGCCGTCCGTTTCGGCGAGCGAGCCGCCCCCTGCGCCCTGGTGGCGCTGGGGGGCTACGGCCGGCGGGAACTCTGCCCCGCCTCCGACGTGGACATTCTCTTCGTGTACCAGGGCGAGGTGGGGCGAACACTGCACGCCCTCGTCCATTTCCTGCTGCATCTGCTCTGGGACGTGGGCTTTACCGTCGGACACGCGGTCCGGACCCTGAAGGACTGCCGGAAGATGGCGGAGGAGGACATCCGCTCGCGCACCTCGATGATGGAGGCGCGCTTCCTCGCCGGGGAGCCGGCCCTCTTCGAGCGGCTCCGGAACGTGGTGGGGGGCGCCATGGCCCGGCGGAAGGCGCAGGAGTACATCCGCGCCAAGTTAGCGGAGCAGGCGGTGCGCCACGAGAAGTACGGCGGCTCCCTGTACCTCCAGGAGCCGCACATCAAGGAGGGGGTGGGGGGGCTCCGGGATGCTCACACCGCCCTGTGGGTGGCGGCGGCCCAGCACCCCGTGCGGGACCTCGACGACATGGCGACCTGGGGGATCCTGGACCGGGAGGAGGTGAGCGCGTGCCGGGCCGCGATGGACTTCCTCCTCCGGGCGCGGGTGGAGTTGCACTACCTGGCGGAGACCCGGTCGGATCTCCTCCTCTTCCCCCTCCAGGTCCCGGCCGCCGCCCACCTGGGGTTCACCGACGACGGGGCCGCCCGGGGGGTGGAGCGGTTCATGCAGACCTACTACCTGCACGCCCGGACCATCCAGCAGGTTTCGGCCCGCGTCGTGGACCGCTGCACCGGGACCCCCTCCCGGGTGGGCGCCCGGCTCCGCCAGCTCATGGGGCGGGACCTGGGAGACGGGTTCACCGAGATTGCCCGCGAGATCCATATCCTCCCCCGGCACCAGGAGCTGTTCGCCGAGGACCCGGTCCGCCTCCTGAAAGCCTTCTGGTACGCGCAGCAGACCCGCTTTCCCCTGAGCCAGGGGACGCGCGATCTCATCCGCGCGAACCTGCACCGGATTGACGACGCGGTCCGCCGCAGCAACCGGGCTTTAGGGTGCTTCCTCGCGATCCTCCGGGAGCGGACCGGGGTGGCCAGTATCCTGAGGCAGATGCACGAGACCGGGGTGCTCGCGGCCTATCTCCCGGAGTGGGGGCGGCTCACCTGCCTGGTCCAGCACGACCTCTACCACAAGTACACGGTGGACGTGCATACGCTCCTCGCCCTCGGGCACCTCGAGGGGCTCGAGGGGGCGAAGACCACCCACGCGGAGGAGTTCCGGGCGATCGCGGACGGTCTCGCGCATCCGGAGGTCCTGAAGCTCGCAGTGCTCCTCCATGACATCGGGAAGGGGGAGGGACCTGGCCACGTGCCCAGGGGCGCCCGTCTCACGCTCCAGATCCTGGAGCGAATGGGGCTCGCCCCGGAGGAAGTCGCCCAGGTGGAGTTCCTGGTGGCAACCCACCTGGTGATGGCCCACCTGTCGCAGCGGCGGGACCTCTCGGACGAGCGGATGGTGCTGGAGTTCGCCCGGCGGGTGAAGACGATCCCGCTCTTGCAGATGCTGTACCTCCTCACCTACCTGGACATCCAGGGGGTGGGTCCGGATGTCTGGACCGAGTGGAAGGGGGCCCTCCTCTGGGAGCTCTATGTCAAGACGCACACCATCCTGACCCGGGGGATCGCCGAGGGGGTGGATGACGCCGCGCGGGCGGCGGAGGTCCGTGCGACCCTGGTCCGGGAGCTTGCGGCCGAGTTCCCCGGCCCCACCATTCAGGCGCACCTGGACAAGGCGCCGGTCCGCTACCTCCTGACCACCACCGCGGCCCGGGTGGCCCAGCACCTGCGCCTCATCGAGCAGGTCCAGGCGGGGGAGGAGGTGGCCCTCCAGTGGGCGGCCTACCCCATGACGGGACACTCGGAAGTCATGCTCTGTGCCTACGGCAAGCCCGGGCGGTTCGTCCGGATCGTGGGGACGCTGACCGCGAACGGTATGAACATCCTGAGCGCCGCGATCTACACCCTCGCGGACGGACTGGTGATCCGCCATTTCCAGGTGGACGACGGCCGGGGGTCGGCCATCGGGGATCCCGCGGCGTGGGCGCGCTTTGGCACCGACCTGGACCGGGTCCTGCGCGACGCCGTGGATGTGCGGGACCTGCTGCTGGCCCGGCGCCGGGAGGTCCTGCGGCGGCCAGCCTACAAGGGAGCGGCGCCGCCGCCCACCCGGGTGGAGTTCGACAATGTGGTCTCCGAGAGCCACACGGTCCTGGACGTCAGGACCCAGGACCGCCTGGGACTCCTGTACGTGATCTCCAGTGTCCTGAGCGAGGTGGGTCTGGACCTCAGCCTCGCCAAGATCACCACCGAGGCGGACCAGGCGGTGGACGTTTTTTACGTGACGGAGCCGGGCGGCTCGAAGGTGGCCGAGGGGCCCCGCATGGAGGAGATCCGGCGGCGCCTCACGGAGGCCATCTCCGAGGGGATCGGCTAGTGTAACTCCAACGGATTGTACGTCGCATTGCAGCGGAGC
>JAHFDC010000224.1 GCA_023249205.1 Candidatus Methylomirabilota bacterium | reverse complement strand
CATGGCGGCGATCCCGGTGGCCCAGAGGGGCGTCTTCCCGATGCCGGCGGCCGCGTACACGGCCATGGCCACCGGCGGGGTGATGGCCGAGATGATGGCGAAGTAGAAGACGAACATGTGCGCCGCGATGGGAACCACGCCAAGCTTGATGAGGGCCGGGATCAGAAGGGCTGCCTGCACGATGTAGGCGGCTGTGGTCGGCATCCCCATGCCCAGGATGACGCCGGTGGTCATGGTGAGGACAAGGGCCGGGATCAGGCTGTCCCGGGCCGCCGCCAGGACGAGGCTGGTGAACTGGAGCCCCGCCCCCGTGAGGGCGATCACCCCGATCACTATCCCGGCGCAGGCGCAGGCCGCCGCCACCCCCAGCGTATTCTTGGCACCGTCCACCAGAGCCGGACGGAACATCCCGAGACAATCCGGCTTGAGGCGCTCGCGGCCCGTTCGCGAGGCGATGCGCATGGCTGCCAGCGCCGCGAACCCGAACGTCAACACCAGGTTCGCATTGCTGGCCAGCAGGAAGCGCCGCAGGAGACCCGGGAGGGCTCCGCCGAAAGTCTCCCTCGCCGCCACGTGCATCTCGGGCAGGAGGTACTCCATCAGCAGGACGGGCAGCACGAGCCACCCTAATCGCCCCAGCCAGGGGGACAACGCGGCCCCCACGATTCCCCACAGGGCCGCCATGGGCGCCGTATATCCGGCAAGCATCAGGTACACGATGATGAACACCGGCACGAAGAGGTGGCCGCGCGCCCCGATGACCTCGCCCAGCCTGGGCAACTCCGCTCGGGGGAGCCCCAGGAGCCCCGTGCGCCGCGCCTCGAAGTGGATGGCCATGAAGAGGGCCAGGTAGTAGAGGATGGCCGGGATAGCCGCGTGCTTGGCGACCTGGATATACGGGATGCCCAGGAACTCGGCCATGACGAAGGCAGCGGCCCCCATCACGGGCGGCATGATCTGGCCACCCGTGGACGCCACCGCCTCCACCGCCGCCGCGAAGTGGGGGCGAAAGCCCGTCCGCTTCATCAGCGGGATGGTGAGCCAACCGTCCACCATCACGTTGGCCACGGCGCTCCCCGAGATGGTGCCGAAGAGCCCGCTGGAGATGCACGAGACCTTGCCCGGCCCCCCGGGGGTGTGGCCGGCCAGGGAGGACGCGAAATCCATGAAGAGCTTGCCCGCGCCCGACTGTTCCAGGAAGGCCCCGAAGATCACGAAGAGGATCACGTAGGTGGCCGAGACGTCCAGCGGGATGCCGAAGATGCCGTCGGTGGTCAAATACATCTGGTCCAGGACGAGTTCCAGGGAGAACCCCCGGTGGCGCAGCGGGCCCGGCAGGAACGGCCCGCCCAGGGCGTAGACAAGGAAGACCAGCGCCGTGATGGGCAGGGCCGGGCCGATGGTCCGCCGCGTCGCCTCGAGGACGACCACCGTCAGGGCGGCGGCGAAGGCCATGTCGGACGCCGCGAGGGGATCCACCCACATGTACCGGGTGACGACATATTCGTAGTTCCAGAAGAGATAGCCGATGGCCGCAAAGGAAAAGGCCAGCGCCACCCAGTCGGCGGCGCTGGCCCGTTGGCGCGGGGAGCCATTCCTCGCCGGGAGCCAGAGGAAGATCAGGGCGAGGGCGAAGGCCAGGTGCACGCCCCGGAAGAAGAGGGCCTCGGGTCGGCCGAAGGCGCCCGCGTAAATGTGATACACGGACATGGCCAGCGCCAGCCAGCGCACCAGACCGCCAAGCCACCCGCTCAGCTCTCGCACCCTACACCAGTAGCTCTTCGCGCATGCAATGGAGGGACTTCGCTTACTTGATGGCCCCAGCTTCCTTGTAGTACTTCAGCGCGCCCGGATGGTACGGCACGCTCACGTCCAGCGCCATCTCCGCCAGCGTCAGGTCCTTCACGTCCTTCACCACCGCCGCCAGGGCCGGGATGTTCGTCGCCAGGGTCTTGGTGATGCCGTACACGAGGTCGTCGCTCAAGTCGGCCCGCACGATGAGGTGGGTGTACGTGCCGAAGGTAAGTATGTCCGTCTCCTGGAACCTATAGACCCCCTTCGCAATGGGGATCCTGCGGCGGGCATAGCCGGCGTTCAGCTTGAGGATGGCCTGATGCTTGTCGTCGGGAATGTCCAGCAGGCGGATCTTGCGCGAGCTTCCCAGGTCCAGCAGGGCGGCGGCCGGGATAGTGCTGATGAAGGCGAAGGCCTGGATGTGGCCGTCCTTCATCAGGGCCACCGAATCGTTATAGGACCCGAAGTTCACCTTGGCCAAGTCCTTATAGGAGAGACCGTACACTTCCAAGATATGGCGTGTCATCTGTTCGCCTGTGTTCCCCCGAGGCTGGGTCCCGATGGCCTTCCCCTTGAGGTCGGCCACCGTCTTGATCCCGCTGTCGTCCAGGACAGCGATCTGGAAGTACTGGAGATACAGCGTGGCCAACTGACGGACGTTCTTGGTGGGGGCTTTGAACGGGTCGCGGCCTGCCACCCCGTCTGCCGTGGAGACGGCGTTGCCGAAGCCGATCTCGGCCTTCCCGGTCTCCACCCCTTGCACGTTGATGATGCCGGCCCCCGGCTGCACGATGGCCGAGGCACCGGGCACATTCCTCTTGATCAGCTCGCCGATGGCCCCACCCAAGGGGTACCACGAGCCGCCCTGCGGCCCCGTCATGATCCGGAGTTCCTCGGCCCAGACAGGCGCGGCAGCCAACGCCAGAATCCCAAAAATCACCGCGATCAACATCGCACGTTTCATGATTCCCCCCTGAGGTTGCGGGCGGCCCCTCGGGGGCCGCCCTGTTCCTTCAACACCCCGCCGCGGGATCTTCCCCCGGTCCCCCCGCCTTCGATCGAC
>JAHFDC010000056.1 GCA_023249205.1 Candidatus Methylomirabilota bacterium | reverse complement strand
CTGGACTACCTGGCGGGGACGCGGGGCTGGCGAGGGGGCATCGCCCGGTCGGTCGCGACGACCCATCTCCTCGACGCGGCGGCGCGCCGCCGGGGGGTGCCGGTGTACGAGACGCCGGTCGGGTTCAAGTACATCGGCGAGTTGCTGAGTCAGGGGAAGATCCTGCTGGGGGGAGAGGAGAGCGCCGGGCTCACCGTGCAGGGGCACGTCCCGGAGAAAGACGGGATCCTGGCGTGCCTCCTGGCGGCCGAGATGGTGGCGGCGAGCGGCGGGCGTTCGGTCGGCGCGCTCCTTCAGGATCTCTACCGGGCAGTGGGAACCGTCCTGTGCCGCCGGGTCAACCTCCCCCTTTCCCCGGAGGGAGAACGCCGCCTGAAGGAGGTCCTGGCGAACCCTCCAACGACGCTGGGCGGGCGGAGCGTCCGGGAGGTGAACCGCCTGGACGGCACGAAACTTCTCCTGGGGGACGGGGACTGGCTCCTCCTGCGTCCCTCGGGCACCGAGCCGATGGTCCGTCTCTACGTGGAGGCGGCCTCGCCGGAGCGCCTGGATGCGCTGGAGGCCGCGGGGCGCGCGCTCCTGGATCCGCGATGAGCGAGATCGTGGAAGTCCACGCGCGGGAGATCCTGGACTCCCGCGGGAACCCGACCGTCGAGGTCGAGGTTCTCCTGGAGAGCGGCTCCCGGGGGCGGGCGGCGGTCCCCTCCGGGGCCTCCACGGGGGAGCGGGAGGCCCTCGAGCTGCGGGACGGGGATCCCAAGCGCTATCTGGGCAGAGGGGTGCGGAAGGCGGTGGAGAACGTGAACACGATCCTGGCCCCCGAGGTGATCGGCCTGGAGGCGCTGGACCAGGCGCGGGTGGATGCGGCCCTCTGTGCCCTGGACGGGACGCCCAACAAGCGGCGCCTCGGCGCGAACGCCCTCCTGGGGGTCTCCCTGGCGACGGCGCACGCCGCCGCCGACGAAGTGGGCCTGTCCCTCTACCGCTACCTGGGCGGGGCGCGCGCGCGGGTCCTCCCGGTCCCGATGATGAACCTGCTGAACGGGGGGCGGCACGCCGACACCACCGTGGAGATCCAGGAGTTCATGGTGATGCCGGTGGGAGCCCCCTCCTTCCGGGAGGCGTTGCGGATGGGGGCCGAGATCTTCCACCACCTGCGGGCGGTCCTGCGGGAGCGGGGGCACAGCACCGGCCTTGGGGACGAGGGGGGGTTCGCCCCCAGCCTGCGGACCAATGAAGAGGCGGTGGAGTGCCTGCTCGAGGCGATCCAGCGTGCGGGCTATGCCCCCGGCCGGGAGGTGGTGCTGGCGCTGGACTGTGCCGCGAGCGAGTTCTACGCCGAGGGCCAGTACCGGCTGGCGGGGGAGCAACTCGCCCGGACCGACGTGGTGGAGTTGTACGTGCGCTGGGTGGAGCGCTACCCGATCGTCTCCATCGAGGACGGATGCGCCGAGGGCGACTGGGAGGGGTGGACCCTGCTGACCGCGCGGCTCGGCGGGCAGGTCCAGCTCGTGGGGGACGACCTGTTCGTCACGAACCCGGCCCTCCTCCGGGAGGGGATCCGCCGGGGGGTGGCGAACGCCATCCTGATCAAGGTGAACCAGATCGGGACCTTGAGCGAGACCCTGGAGGCGGTCGCGGTTGCGGCGGAGGCGAACTACGCGGCCATCATCTCGCACCGGTCGGGGGAGACGGAGGATACCACGATCGCCGACCTGGCAGTGGCCACGGGGGTGGGCCAGATCAAGACCGGGTCGCTGTCCCGGACGGACCGGGTGGCCAAGTACAACCGCCTCCTGCGGATCGAGGAGGAACTGGGTGAGGCAGCCCGCTTCGCCGGCCGGGCCCCGCTGAAGGGGGCGGGGGGGCGGGGGGTGTGATGGCGCGGGGTCGCCAGCAGGAGGTGCGGGAGGGTCTCTGGGGGGGCGGGGGGCGCCGGCGGCTGGTTCTCCTGGTCGGCGCGCTCCTGCTCGGCCTCCTCCTGGTCTCCCTCTCGGGCGAGGGATCCCTCATCCGCCTGTACCACCTGAGCCGGCAGCGGTTCGTCCTCCTGGAGGAGATCGAGCGGCTCCAGGCGGAGAATGCTCGCCTGCGCCGGGAGGTGGGGGCCCTAAGGGAGGACGAAACGCGGATCGAGGAGATCGCGCGGCTAAGGCTCGGCCTCGTCCGGCCCCGGGAGGTGATCTATCGCTTCACCCCCGCCGCGCCTTCCCCGGGCGGGCCCGGGGATGGCCAGCCCGGCCGGAGGGGGGGGTCGGAGGGGTCCTGGCCCCCCTAAAAGGTCACCGGCCGCTGCGGGCCGCGGTGGGGAAAAGGGCTTGCGGCAGGTCGCCTGCTCCTTTAGACTGGTGAGGTTCGGGGACCCCGGGAGCCGTTCGCGGCGGGCCGGGGACCGGGGGGGGTCCCCCGTGGGAGTCGGACGGCGTGCCTGACGGGCAGATCCTGGTTCTTGGCGGCACCGAGGAGCGCCGGCAGACCCTGGCCCGGGTGCTGGCAGAGGCGGGCCAAGAGCCCGAGACCGCAGCGGATCCGGGCGTGGGGGTCGCCAAGGTCGAGCAACGGCCCTACGTGATGGTGCTTCTCCTGGCGGGGGAGGGCCCGGGGAGGCCGCTCGATCTGCTGGATGGGCTGCTCCAGGTCCGCCCGGAGCAGACGGTCGTGGTTATTGCGCCAGCCCCCGACCCCGAACTGAAGGCCGGCGCCCTGAAGCGGGGCGCCTACCAGGTCTTGGCGGAGCCGGTCGCGGCGGCGGAAGCGGAGTGGATCCTCCGCAACGGGGCCGAGCGGGCCCATCTGCTGCACGTGAATGCCGTCCTGCGGCAGGAGGCGTTCCGCGACGACCTGACCGACGCCTTCAACCGGCGGTTCATGGAACGGCACATGGGGGAGGAACTGGAGCGAGCCCGCCGCTACGATCGCCCCTTCTCCATCCTGTTCATGGACCTGGATCACTTGAAGAGCGTCAACGACGCCTACGGCCATCTCTCCGGCAGCAACGCGCTGCGGGAGGTGGCGACCCTGGTCCAGGTGCACCTGCGCCGGAGCGACAAGATCTTCCGCTTCGGCGGCGACGAGTTCGTGGTCACCCTGCCGGAGACCGACCGCCGGGGTGCGCTCAAGGTGGCGAACCGCCTCCGGGAGGCCGTCCGAGGCCACCGCTTCCTGCCGGCCGAGGGGGCGATCGTCCATCTCACCTGCTCCTTTGGCCTCGCCACCTTCCCCCAGGACGGGCTGAACGCGGACCAGTTGCTCCGCCACGCCGACGAGGCGATGTACTTGATCAAATCCACATCCCGCGACGGCGTGGGCGTGAAAGACCTCCCGTGAAACGGATCGCCATCCTGGGTTCCACCGGCTCCATCGGGAAGCAAGCGCTGGCCCTGGCGGCGAGGCACCCCGACTGCTTCCGGATCGTCAGCCTGGCCGCCCGGGACAACCTGGACCTCCTGGCGGAGCAGGTGCGCGCCTTCCGCCCCGCCCTGGTCTCGGTGGCGACCGCGGAGGCGGCGGCCGCGCTCCGCAGCCGCCTGGACGGGGCGGGGGCGGAGATCGTTTCGGGGGAGCCGGGGCTCCTCCAGGTCGCCACCCACCCGGAGGCTGACCTGGTCCTCTCCGCGGTGGTGGGGACGGCGGGCCTCCTCCCCACCTTCGCCGCGGTCCATGCCGGCAAGGCGGTCGCCCTGGCCAACAAGGAGGCCCTGGTGAGCGCCGGGGAGCTGATCACGGCGGAGGCGGCCCGGCGGGGCGTCCGACTCCTCCCCGTGGACAGCGAGCACTCGGCGATCTTCCAGTGCCTGGAGCGGGGCGGGACCACCTCCCTGCGGTCTGTGATCCTGACCGGGTCGGGCGGGCCGTTCCGGACCCGGCCGAAGGCGGACCTGGAGTCGGTCACCCCGGGCGAGGCGCTGCGGCACCCCCGGTGGAGCATGGGAAAGAAGATCAGCATTGACTCGGCCACCCTGATGAACAAGGGGCTGGAGGTCATCGAGGCTCGCTGGCTCTTCGGGCTCTCCCTCGACGCCATCCGGGTCCTGATCCACCCGGAGAGCATCGTCCACTCCCTGGTGGAGTACGTGGACGGGTCGCTGCTGGCCCAACTCGGCATCACCGACATGGGGCTCCCGATCCTGTACGCCCTCACCTACCCGGAGCGGCTCCCCAACCACTTCCCGGCGCTGGATTTGGCCCGCGTGGGCAGCCTCACCTTCGAGGAAGTGGACCACGACCGGTTCCCCTGCGTGGGGTACGCCTACGCGGCGGCCCGGGCGGGGGGAACGGCCCCGGCCGTCCTGAACGCCGCCAACGAGGTGGCCGTCGGGCTCTTCCTCCGGGACGCGATCCCCTTCACTGCCATTCCCCGCCTCGTCGCCGAGGCCCTGGACCGTCACCCGGTCCGCCCCGTCCGGAGCGTGGAGGAGGTGCTGGCCGCCGACGGGGAGGTCCGGGCCGCGCTGCTCGCCCGCTACGGGTCTCCCCTGGCCGCTCGCGCGTGAGGGTCCCCTGGGCATGACTCCTGGGATGATCATCTCCGCCACCGTCGCCCTCGGCGTGCTGATCTTCATCCACGAGTTGGGGCACTTTCTGGTGGCCAAGCGGCTCGGCGTCGGGGTCCTGAAGTTCTCCCTGGGATTCGGCAAGCGCCTCTGGGGGTTCCGCCTGGGCGAGACGGAGTACCTCCTCTCGGCCGTTCCCCTCGGCGGCTACGTGAAGATGGTCGGGGAGGATCCCCGCGAGGTGCGGGTCGGTCCCGACGGGAGTGCGACGGACGCCGAGGGCAGGCCGCTCGACGTGGCCAAGTCCTTCGCGCACAAGCCGGTCTGGGGTCGGGCGCTGATCATCCTGGCGGGGCCGGTGGCCAACTTCCTGCTGGCGGTCGCCATCTTCTGGGGCCTCTACGTCCTGCTCGGCCGGCCGATCGCGGAGCCGGTGATCGGCCCCCCGACTGAGGCGTCGCCCGCCGCGGCCGCCGGGCTTCGGGCTCGCGACCGGATCCGGGCCGTGGACGGGACTCCGGTTCGGGCCTTGGAGGACATCGCCGCGCACCTCCAGCAGGGCCGGGGCGCGCCCGTCGCTCTCACCCTCGAGCGGGCGGGGCAGACGTTGACGGTTCGACTGACCCCCGTTGCCAAGACCGTCGTCACGTACGCCCAGCCGGCGCAGGTGGGGCGGGCCACGCCGGGCTTTCCGGCGGAAGCGGCGGGCCTCAGGCGGGGCGATCGCATCCTGGCCGTGAGCGGCCAGCCGGTGGAGACCTGGCCCGATCTGGCCCGGATCATCCACGCAAGTCCGGGCCGGCCGGTGACCCTCACGGTGCAGCGGGGGGAGGAGCGGCTGGAGATCGCCGTCACCCCGCGTCTGAGCCGTCCCCCCGATAACCCCGAAGGGCGGGAGGTTGGTCTCATCGGCATCGAGCCGATCAGCGACTTCATCCGCAAGGAGGTGGAGGTCTGGGACCTGGGGATCGGCCCCGCCTTCGAGCGCCTCAACCCCGTTGCTGCCTTGACCGAGGGGGTGCGGCGGACCGCCGAGGTCTCGGTCACCGTCGTCTGGTTCCTGGGGAAGCTCCTGCAAGGCGAGCTGCCCGCCAAGACGATCGGCGGACCGATCCGGATCGTCCAGATGGCGGGGGAGCAGGCCCAGCAGGGCTTCCTGTATCTGGTGACCTTCACCGCCGCCATCTCAATCAACCTGGCGATCCTGAACCTTCTCCCGATCCCCATCCTGGACGGCGGCCACCTCCTCTTCGCTGCCATCGAGGCGGTGCGGGGGGAGCCGGTCAGCGTCCGCCGGCGGGAGATGGCCCAGAAGGTCGGCCTGGTCCTGCTGGTGGGGGTCATGGTCTTCGCCCTCTACAACGACCTCTTCCAGGTGTTCAGCCCCTAGCCTCATCACCCCTGAGGACAGTCATGGCGGGACGCGCGACGCAACCGATCATCCGGCGGAAGACGCGGCAGATCCAGGTCGGCCCAGTCAGGGTGGGCGGAGACGCCCCCGTCTCCGTGCAGTCCATGACCAAGACCGACACGCGAGACGTGAGTAGCACCGTGGACGCCATCTGGGCGCTGGAGGCGGCAGGCTGCGAGATCGTCCGGTTGGCCGTGCCGGACGGGGAGGCCGCGGCGGCCCTCCCGGCCATCCGGCGGCAGATCCGGATCCCCCTCATCGCCGACATTCACTTCGACTACCGGCTGGCCCTCAAGGCGCTCGAGGCGGGGGTGGACTGCCTGCGCCTCAACCCCGGCAACATCGGCGCGAAGCAACGGGTCATGGAGGTCGTGCGGGCGGCCTCGGAGCGGAAAGTCCCGATCCGAATCGGCGTGAACGCCGGCTCGCTCGAGAAGGACCTCCTCCGCCGCGACGGTGAGCCCACGCCGGAAGCGATGGTGGAGAGCGCGCTCAGGCACATCCG